>CAYWOV010000254.1:0-5487 GCA_964459965.1 uncultured Planctomycetaceae bacterium
GGATTTTATTGCGTGGCCCGGCTTCCCACGAAGTTTTGCGACGGTGCTGGTCCCCATCGACGCAGCCACCGAAGAGAACGGTTGCACCGAGATCTTTCCCGGCGACCATCGCCGGGGGTGCCTGTCTCCTGAGGACGGTGATTACCACGAGTTGTCCACAGCTCACTTCGAAGAGACGCGCAGCGTTAAGCTGATTCTCGAACCCGGAGACATCGCCATCTTCGGTGCGTTCATTCCGCATCGCGCGGCGCCGAACCGTTCGAACGGCTGGCGGCGGCAACTGTATCTCAGCTACAACGCCATATCGGACGGCGGACAGCAACGCTCTACGCACTATCGGGAATTTCATCGCTTCCTGCGCCGCAAGTACGCCGATTACGGTCTCGTCGACACCTACTTTCTCTGAAGCGGCCCCGGAGCAATTCGGACGATGCGAGCCGACGCTGCATCTGGAGAATCTGTGCCGCTGCCGAATCTCGAGCAACCGGTAATCCAGCCTATCGTTGGGCACCGCGGACTCTACTACGGTTGGGTGATGGTCCCTGTCGCGGCAGCTGCGATGGTTGCGACTTTTCCCGGCCGAACTTTCGGTTTGGGCATCATCACCGAGCGGCTGCTTGCCGACAGCAGTCTCGGCCTTTCGCGATCGTCGTACGGTCGAATCAATCTCTGGGCCACGCTGATTGGCGCTACGTTTTGCCTCGGCGTCGGGCGGCTTATCGACCGCTATGGAGTCCGCCTCCTTCTGCCGGTCGTGCTCGCCGCTTTGGGCGCAAGCGTGCTGGTGATGAATACGGCGAGCGCAATCGTGCTCTTTTTTGTCGGCGTCACCCTCACGCGGGGTTTCGGCCAAAGCGCCTTGTCGGTCGTGAGCCTGTCGATCGTTGGGAAATGGTTTGAAGAACGATTGAAATGGGCAATGGGGCTGTTTGCGATCCTTCTGAGCATCGGATTCGTCGTCGCGTTCGGAGTCGCTGGAAATTACGCCGATGCAACCTGGCGAACTGTTTGGGGCGGAATCGGCATCATACTATTCGTCAGCGTACCTTTTGCCTGGCTCGTCACTCGCGATTCTCCGGAGGCTTGCGGGTTGCTTGTCGAAGGACGGGAGTCAAAAGCGGCCCTGGCTGGACCACACACCTCCGAGGCGGGGATGACATTCCGAGAGGCGCTGGCGACGCCGGCATTTTGGGTTTTCAGTTTGGGTACGTCGCTCTTCAACCTCGTTTCGTCTGGAGTTTTGCTCTTCAACGAATCGATTCTGGCTGAACGCGGATTCCCTACGAAGATCTACTACGTTGCGATGGCGATCGGCACGTTTGCCGGATTGATAAGCAACTTGGGCGCAGGTTGGCTGATCTCTCGCGAAAGAATTGCCCGCCTGACTGGGGCCTCGCTCGTGATTCTGGCGGGTTCGCTCGTTGCACTCACGGCGTTGCGAGAATATTGGCATGTCGTCTGCTGGACCATCGTGAACGGCGCAGTCGGTGGGATTATTACGGTGGTATTTTTTACGGTGTGGAGCGGGCTGTACGGCCGCCGACATCTGGGTAAGATTCAGGGGGCCGCACAAATGCTGACTGTTTTTGCCTCTGCACTGGGCCCTTTGGCATTCGCCGAGGTCAAAGAGCGGACGGGCTCCTATCTCGCGATTCTGACAGGATTGGCGCTGGCGGCAGCAGTGATCGGAGTGATTACCTGGTTCGTCCCCCTGCCCCAGCGGCCGATTCTGCTCACCAACGAAGACGCCCTGGCAGTGCCATGAAACGCGTGGAAACGGACGCAGGTACAATGGAGACGACCATCGGCCAAAGCCCGGTCGGCTTTCATGTTTCACTCAACGTTTCCGATCTGGCTCGATCGGTCGAATTCTACCGCAAGGTGTTCGGCGCCTCCCCGACCAAAGAGCGCGCCGACTACGCAAAATTCGAGACAAAGAATCCACCCGTAACTTTGTCGCTGGAACCCGGGGGCTCCGTGGGAAGCGGCGGCGCCCTGAACCATATCGGTTTTCGGTTGGCAAGCGCGAAGGAGTTGGTTGACCTGCAGCGGCGCCTCGAGGTAGCCGGACTTGGCAGCCAGCGAGAGAACGGCGTCGAATGTTGCTACTCGCGGCAAACAAAATTCTGGTTGCGCGACCCGGATCAAACGCTGTGGGAGTTTTACGTTCTTGAAGACGATGGCGCCTGCTGCGGCTCCGGGATCGAAACGACGGCGAAAACCAAGCTTCCGACAATTCAAGTCCCGACTGTGCAGTCAATCGCGACTCGCCGTTCCGCATCCATCGCTTCCGACTGGGAACACAGTCTGGATGCGCCGTTTCCAATTCCGCTCCCATTTGACGACGGAGCGCTGACGGAAGTCCGCCTACGCGGCACGTTCAATGTTCCCGTTGACGGTACCACGCGCGAATCCATGTTCGCGGAAATCCTGAGGGTCCTTTCGGCCAACGGACGCGTCGTATTGCATCAATTGACGGCCGATCGGCCGCTGACCAAGGGCTTTTTGTCTCTTCCGGGTCCGGCCACAGTGGTTAAGGAGGCGCCGGTGGACCGAGACGTGCTCGCGTGGGTGGAGGATGGCGGATTTGAGCAGATTCGCCTGTTGAAGCTCAGCGGCAGTCCAACGTTCGAGATCGGCGGAGTGGAATTGCGTGAATTGATTGTCGAAGCGAGGAAGCCAGCGGGCGAGGATCGGACAGACGAGGTCACGGTGGTTTACAAGGGGCCGTATCGTGATCTCGTTGACGATGCGGGACGGGTGTTTCGCCGTGGGGAGCGGGTCGCCATCTCGGCCGAAGCATGGAATGCTATTCGATCGGGGCCTCTCGAAGAATTGTTCGTCCGCCTCAAAGATTCGCCCGTGGTGAGTCGCCATGGAAGTACATGATTCTCTCGAGTCGACGCACTGTGCAGAGATGCTCAAAGCGCTCGGCGATCCAATCCGCTTGCGGATCGTCGATGCGTTGCGGACCGGGCCTCAGAACGTGGGCGATCTGGCGGAATCGCTCAATACGGAGATCGCAACCGTCTCACATCACCTCGGCATTCTGCATGCCGCCGGGCTACTGGAGCGGGAAAAACGCGGACGCTTCAAAGTGTATCGGCTCAAAGAAGGCGTTCTGGCGACTTCGGCCTCACGCCAGGGTAAACAACACATCGATCTGGGCTGCTGCCGTCTGGAAATTCCAATGCCCGATCCGTGATTCATGAGGCATTCGGAGGCTGATGAGTCTTTGGATCTCCCACGCACTCCGAACACTGCACTCACTTGGCCTTGGCTGGCGGAGCATCGCCGCCAGGACCGAGGGGACCGATCCTGAAATCCGTGGTGGCGTAAATTCCGCCCCCAATGCCACCGAGTACCAGGCCGGAAAGTAAAACGGCGACGGCAAACTTCAAGTCCTTTTTTCGTTTCGCGGCAGCCATGACGAGCCAGCAAAGTCCGACGAGCGCCGCCAGGCCGCCGGAAAGCACCAATCCGTAGCTGATGCCTTCCAGCGCGCCCGTGAAAAAGCTCATTCCGACAGAGCCTCCGAGCGCGATACCCACGATGTAGTTTAGGCCCAGGCCCATCAGCACCGGCTTCCACGAGAGTTCCGCTGCCTTGGCCTCGAGCTCACCCAGATTTTTGGCTTTCGGAACGTAAACGACTTCGGCGACCATTGTCTCCAGGTCAAGCCGGTCCATGAAGTAGCGCCCGTAAAGCCCGTTCGTGCGCATGGAAAAAACCGCCGTCATTCCAAAGACGCCGGACGCGACCACCAACAGGCATGACGGCAGAATGAGCGGCGTGTAGTTCATCGGCAGCTCTTTTTTTTGCATGAACGCCTGCAGTTCCTGCGGCACCTCTTTCCCCTTCGGAATTTTGTCGAGTTGCGCCTTGGCATCGAAAATCGCCGTATTGGCATCCGCATTCGCGATCAGCTCGCCGATTCCTTTCGCTGAGAAAAACCCGCCGACCGCGAGACAGGCCACCGGCACGAGCAGCGTGAGATAGAAAAAGAAGCACCAGTAGACGACTGCCGGCATCGTGCGAAAAAACGGTTTTGACAATTTGTTCAGCAACCAGCCGCGAATCGTGATCGGCATTGCCATGTGCACCGACGCCACTGGAAACAAGAGCGACGCAAAGACGAAGGCCGCGACTTCGAGCGCCGCGGCCACGACGTTCGCCAGCGGCATTCCCCGCGCACCGAGGACGAGAAACACAATCGCCACGACGTGCAAGGGAGCGGCAATGTCAATGAACCAGAAAATCAGTTTCAATCCCAGTGCCGCTCCGAGGAAGCGGTCAAAACTGTGCTTGCCAAGCTTCTTTTTCTTCCGCATCGTGGCGTCGATGATCGTCGTATGCAGGTTCCAGGTCAGTCCCGGAGGAATCAGGATCTCGAAGACCGCTAGAAATATCCAAAAGTCGCGAACGAGCGGTTTGACCGCCCAAAATGAAAGGAACACGCTCCACACGCACAAACCTGAAAATACGACCCACACAGTCGCCAACCGGAACGAAAGCCTCTTCTCCTTCTTCCAGAACTCCATGCCGTCCTTAAAGAATTCCTTGTAATACAGCTTCGGATTGGGCCCCTTGCGGCCCAACTCGGTTTTCTTTTCCTCGCTGAGCAGGCCCGATTCCAGGTTGACGTGGCACTCTGGGCATTCGAGGTCTTCGGGGCTTACCTCCACGCCGCACTTGGGACAAATCCGCGTCTGGGTATCCTCGAGACCGTCGAGGTCCAGATTGGCAATCATCATGCTGCTGCTGGGAGGCGGAGCGGCGACCTTTTTAGCAGGTCTAGAGCCGGCCGGGTTCGCTGCAGCAGGATTCCCCGCAGGTACACGCACGGTGGTGCCGCATTCAGGACATTTGATCGCTTTTCCCCGGGCGCGATCGGGCGCGTTCAACACTTTTCCACATTCAGGACAACGCACTTTGACGGGCATTACAAACGGCTCCAGACCATTGATCGGTGGCCCTCTTCCACTTTATCAACTCGGACGCCGATTGCATCCCTTTTTCGAGGCGTTCGCGGCAACCGGCGAGAAGGCCGTTGGTCAGTGATCGATCGGTGTCGCTGAAACGGGCGCGCCCAAAACTCACCTCCCGCCACTCGTCAGTCGATCGAGAAGCGGTTATCCTGGGCAGTCGGGAAAGCCCACGGAGCTGCCAATGATTCGCCAATTGATGTCGGCTCTCTCTGCTCTCGCGATTTCTCTCTTTCGCTTTTCTACGGCTCGTACGGAGCGCGTGAATCCAAGTCGGACGCATCAGCTGAAACCGCGCCTCGATCGGCCAAGAAAAGGCCGCCACGCAACCGAGAACAGCAGGCAGGCGCTGATGATGCAACCGACGCGGACTACCTCGGTCGTCTTGAAACCGCAGCTCGCGACGCGGGCGCAAAAGTCTTATCAACCGGCGATTCCGGCCAACGGGCATTTCGTGGGAGACGAGTTCGCGACCGCTAAGCGTCCACACTTCACGGTCCAT
>CAYWOV010000255.1:0-5478 GCA_964459965.1 uncultured Planctomycetaceae bacterium
CAGCCGCAGCGGCCCGACGTCGACCATTTCAACCGCGACTACAAACCGCAGCTTGCTCACGGTGGGACCGAAATCTGCCGCCTGAATCCGGCCAACCGCCAGATAATCCCTTTAACCCACAGCGACCCGCCGGTTTGGGACTTCCGCGCCGTCGAATCGCCGGATGGTCGCCAGATCGCGTTCTGTCGAGCGCCTACTGGCGGCCCACCGGCGATCTGGGTGATGGACGCCGACGGCGCAAATGCAGGCTCGATCACGCGAGGTTTCGAGAATCGCGGGGCCGATCATCCACTGTGGCTGCCGCGTTAAGCCGAGGCACTGTCTTCGCCGGCTCAACGAATCCAACCGCCGCCCAGAACGCGGTCGCCGTCGTAGAGGACGACTGCCTGGCCGGGTGTAACGCCGAATTGTGACTCCGCGAACTTCACGTGAATGCGATCGCCGTCGACCGATACTTCGGCGGCCGCTGCCGCGTGGCGATAACGGATTTTGGCACGGCAGGCGAATTGCGAGGAGATCTTTGGCACGAGCCAATTCAGGCCATACGCTTCGAGTTCTCGGCGTGCCAAGTCCCCATGCGTTCCAATCACGACGCGTTTTGATTCGGGCTCGATGGCGACGACGAAGCGCGGGGACCCGAAAGTCACTCCCAAGCCGCGCCGCTGGCCGATAGTGTAGTGATGGTAGCCATCGTGCCGGCCGAGTACGTTTCCCGCCGGGTCGACAAGCTCCCCGGAAGTCTCGTCGACATTGCGGTAGCGGCTGACATAGGCCGCGTAATCATTGTCGGGAATGAAGCAGATCTCCTGGCTGTCTGGCTTATCGGCGACGCGGAGACCGGCCTCTCGAGCCAACTCGCGGATCGCGGGTTTTTCATAATCGCCCACCGGAAAGATGATGCGGTCGAGCAGATTCCGCGCGATGCCGAACAGGACGTACGACTGATCCTTCGACCGGTCGCTGCCCTGAACGAGTGCCGGACGGTCTTCGCCTGGCACGGGCCGCAATTGGGCGTAGTGCCCGGTCGCGATAGCATCCGCCTCGACTTGCTGGGCGAAATCCCACAGCTTGCCGAACTTCAACCAGTTGTTGCACATTACGCATGGGTTGGGCGTGCGGCCGGCTAGATATTCGTCTGCGAAATAGTCTTTAATTCGCCCAAACGCGTCCTGGAAATTGAGGGCGTAAAACGGAATGTCGAGCACGTCGGCCACGCGACGAGCATCGGCAGCGTCGGACGCGCCACAGCAGCCTTGCTTATGTCCGGCAGATCGACGTGGCGAATCACTGGTCTGTGTTAGTTCAGGGTTGGACGAGAGAATGGGAAGCGATCCGCCGGACGTCGCGCAGACGGTTTCCTCGGTCGCGCCGGATCGCATGAACAGGCCGATGACTTCGTAGCCCTGGCGCTTGAGCAGAACGGCGGAGGCCGAGCTGTCGACCCCCCCGCTCATTGCCAGAACCACTCGACGGACCATGATTAACGATTTCCCTTAAGGAACTGTATCGCCCACCGAATCACAGATCGCCCATCGGAGCCGGCGTGTCGGGAAGGATGTTCCAACTGTTCCAGACACGCCAATAGTCGGGCAATTTCTCACCATAAACCGCAACCGCCAGATCGTACGCGTCACCCAGTCGCATTTGATCCATGTCTTCCAAGCGGCGTCCGCTCTGCTGGGCCAACTCCTGCATCGCTTGAATCAATACGGGCGCGGCGCTCTTGCGATTGAAAAGATGCTCGGCGGCTTCGCCCATCTGTCGGCTCCTCGGATAGCAACTCGATCGGGTAGCTTAGCAAATGAGGCGGAGCCTACGCGACCAACGGTCGACTAGTCACGCAGCGTCAACCGCGCCGGCTCCAGCACGCCGTCGGCCAGCAAGGCTTCGACGAGCTGGCGGGCGACCGGACCGGCCGCTTTGCCGCCGGAGCCGGCGTGTTCCAGCACAACAGCAAACGCGATCCGCGGCTTGTCCGCCGGGGCGTAGCCGGCGAACCAGGCGTGATCGGCCTGACCCGCGCCCACTTGAGCCGTGCCTGACTTGCCCGCAATTGCGATGTTGCCCGTGCGGACCGTCTTGTAACCCGTCCCTGTCGGGTCGGCCACGGCTTTGGCAAGTGCGGCTCGGATGCGGACGAGAGTCCCGTCGGAAAGACCGGGGATCGGCTGTCGGCGCGAGAATGACGGGCCGGAATCGTCGTCGGCGACCTGCGGTCCGGCCTTGCGTGCGATGAAGGGCGTGACCAAATAGCCTCCGTTCGCGATTGCCGCCATCAACCGGGCGATCTGCAAGGGCGTGGCCGTCAAGCTCGATTGGCCGATCGCCAAAGCACGCGTATCGGCGATGTGCCAGCTACTCGCCTTGGACATGGGTCCATTCCCGGTAATTAAGGTATCTGGATCGGGAAGGTTTCCACTCTTCTCGAAGGGGAGGTCGACGCCTGTCAAGCGACTGATTCCGAATCGCTGCGCCCATTCGACGATCGGCTGCGGCCCTATCACTCCCGCAGCGTGGAAGAAATAAACGTTGCAAGACCGGCTGAGAGCGTCGCTGAGGTCGACCGGGCCATGTCCGACTCCCGACTGCGAGTAAATGAGACAGCGGAAGTGGTTGGGCTGATCAAGGTATCCTCGGCAGTCAAATCGCACTTCGGGGTCGATCCGGCGAGTCTCGAGCAGGGCGACCGCGGAAAGGACCTTGAAGACGGATCCGGGCGGAAGAGCCATTTGGATCGCTCGATGAAAGAGCGGGTGACGCGGATCCTCGGTCAGCCCCTTCCATGTTTTGGCGTCGGGGACTGCCGAGCCTCCGAAATCGAACCGCGGGGCGCCGGCGGCGACGAGCACGGCCCCGCTTTGCACATCGAGGGCTACGATGCAGCCCCCCGTGGGAACGTGTGCGTCGTTGCCCTGCGGGACGCTTTCCGCTTTTCCGGCAAGCAGCGCGTCGAGAAGCTGCTGCATTTTCCGCTGCACGGTCGCATTCAAAGTCAGTTCGACGTTACCGCCGGAGCGCGGGGCGCGAAGCATTTCTTCCCGGACGATTTCTCCGTACCGGTTACGAACCAGCTTGCGAAGGCCGCGCAGTCCGCGGAGGCAGGCGTCGTACGACGCTTCAATTCCCGTTCGACCGATCCGATCGCCCGGGCGGTAGTCGAGTGGGTCATCGCTCGCGACAGGACCCGATGCCGGCGAGAGCCGGTGAGCCAGGTCGTCGTCCGTGACGGGCGTCCGGGCCCCAATCACGTGTGGGGCCAAAGCGCTGTCGTAGTAAACGCGGCGCGACGTGGCTCCGACGCGAACGCCGGGAAACCAGCGAGTATGAGCCTCGATCTCGGCACGGACGGCGAGCGGAACGTCATCCACGACGGTGTGATAGTCCAGTTCCCCGCGAACGACGATCGGCTCGCGTTCCTCTCGGCGCGGGGGCGTGGTCAAAGCGGCGACAACGACATCCCAGACCTGTTGTGTGAATGAATGATTCGGGCGTGTGCTGGTTAATTCCGCGTTCGTTCCGCGTTCTGACTCGTCGTGCCGCCGGGCGACGTTTTCCGCAATGTGCTCGACGCGCTTTTGAATGCCCGAGCGTTTGGCGGCCAGGTCGCTCGACAAGATTCCAGAGAGATCGGACAGCCGTTTCCACATGGCATCGCGTCGCGCGAGGACGCGGCGTTTCTCGGCGTCGACGTGCGCGCGGTTGCGGCGCTCGATCCGCGGCAACTTTGAAAGGGCCTGCTGGAGGAGCCAGTGTTCGTTCGGCGGATCTTCGAGCCAGCGATAATGTACGCGAATATTATCCCGCTCGAGATCCTCGGCGAGGATGCGGCCGTCACTCCCGTAAATCCGGCCGTCCAAGCTGGGAACCGGTTCGAAGGACTCGGTGGTCGTCTCGAACGCAGCGACATAATCGTCGACCAGCCGACAATCCAATTCCGCAAGTCGAGCCGTCACCGTCGCAAGCGGCAAGGCGATTGCCAGGAACAGCCACACGAGCCGAATGGCCGGTCGCTCATCCACCTGCCAGGCCGAGTCGAGATTCCCGTCTGCCGGCGAGGCATCGGAAAAGACGTTGATGGCGCGGTTTCGCATGGAATTCAATCCGTGCTGCGCTGCCAGCCGATCGAGACGATGCGCGCCGTTTCGGGGCTTCGTCGTGCGAAGGACCGGTTCGTTCGTCGGGCCGCGAACCATACGCCGACGATCAAAATTGCGGTGGTCAACGATGTGCCGCCCACTTGAGCCAAAGCGGGCGCTGCGGCAACCGACGTCCCATCGGATGCCGATCGAATTGCCAAGGAAACGATCCTCGCGGCAACCGTGCATCCGGTTGAGAGCAAAAAGACGCCGGCGATCGATTTCGAGCGCGGCGAAATAGAGCTGCCAATCGCCGCAATCAGCGCGAACGCACCCATTTGAGGTCCAAGGCATGGTCCCGTCAGGCAGTCGCAAATGAGTCCAATCAGGCCGCCGCAAAGCACGGCAACCGGCCCCGGAGAGAATACGGTGGCGACAATTAACGGGATCAGGAGCACGTCGGGGCGGATTGTCGGACTCGATATTTCCGAATTCACGATCGGCTCGCTCATGAGGGCGAGTGCCGTCAACAGAAGCAAGAGGATGAGTCGAATCATGCTTAGGTTCACTCGGCCAAAGTCCTGGCGAAGCTCGGCGCCAGCTTGAGGACGGCCACCGACTTGATCTCGTCGGCTTTTACGGCCGGCTCGACGGTGATGTCCCAATGGCGGCCCGACTCCTCAACGCTGCGGATCCGGCCGTAATACAGAGGAACGCCCGTCCGCCTGTCGCGATCGCTCGTATAGACCTCGTCGCCGACGCGCACTGTCTCGGTTGTGGGAACATCGGTCAATTTGCACAGGCCGTTGCCCTGCCCCACGAGAATTCCTTCCGTGCCAAACGATCCGCCTTGGTCGGTCGGACGAACGATCTGCGCCAACGCGCGGTAGTGCGGATCGGTGATCGATTCGAGCGTGCTCGTCCAACGGCCGACAGACGCGATCCGTCCGACGACGCACCGCCCAATGAAAACGTCGAGGTCCGGTTCGATGCCGGCATCGCTCCCCAGATCGAGGTGCGGCAGATCCTGTTCCAGGACAAGCGCCGATTCGGTTATTCCGGCGGATCGACCCTGGTTGAGCGGTCGGACCGAACGCCATTCCGAAAGCGCGTGCCGACTGACGACGGTCGCCCGCACGACATCGGGGACGGCGTCCGCGTGAGCGGTCGAGACTGGGAGCGGCGACACGCCGTATTTCTCGGCCAGCCGCAACTCCTCGCGAAGGCGCGCGTTCTCGATGCGCAGACGGCGGCAAACCTGCTCCAACTTGCGCTGGCGGTCGTCCACGTGCGTCCCTGCAGAGAGGGCATCATCGGGAGGCAATCGGGAAGTCGATCGCGCTGCATTTGCGCGCAAAGCGTCAAACTGGTTGATCGCGACGGACTGGCCGGTGACAACGAC
>CAYWOV010000256.1:0-5465 GCA_964459965.1 uncultured Planctomycetaceae bacterium
AAAGTGCTCGCCCGTATGAAAGCCGGGACGCCGCAGCAGCACGGGAAAGGCCAGACCGTGACCATTGAGAGCGTCTAATCCCTCGGAGCCTGCCAGAAGATTGCGCGGCATCCGCACAATGCGCGGCGTTACGACTCCCGGCAGGTGGCTCAAACGCTGTGCATTGGACATGCGGCCCGTCGCAAGCACCGCCGCCGGTAAGTTGATGACAGGCGCCCTCGTGTGCGCGAGCAAAGCCTCGGCAGCCTCGAGGGCCGGGCGGCAGATGTCGGCGTCGCCGATCGTGTTGAAGATCAGCCGATGCCGCGGCAACGGTCTCGATTGATCGTAGAACTCGGTGGCAATCGCGATGATCAAAAAAACACGATTGTCGATCAAGTCTTTCCAGGGGAGATTGCCCCCTCTGGCCGACATGAACACCAAGAGCGGCACCGGGTCTCCCGTCCCCAGATAGGGCAGCGTCTCGAGAGGCCGGTTGTGGAACTGAAGGCTCTGATGGTGCTGCGCGCGCTCCTCGTCGCCGAGTTCCCAGAACACGATTGCCAGACCGCGATGAGCATTGAGGTGGCCCGGATCAATCCGCAGAGCGGCCTCGTAATGAGCCTGTGCCGGCTCGAAGTTTTTGTCATAAACCAACAAGTCGGCGAAATTGGTGTGGCCCTTCGCATTGTCGGGATGGAACGCGATCGCCGCCTGCGAGGCCGTGCGCGCCGCCGCGGTGAAGCCCGCTTGATAGAGCAAAACGGAGAAGTTAATCAGCGTCGTAAGATGGCGAGGGTCGCGCTTGAGGACTTCAAGATACTGTTGTTTGGCCTCTTCGGTTTGACCCAGTTCGGCCAACAGGCGTGCCCGGTCGGCGCGCAGATCGAGAGACCCCGACTCGACCGCAAGACGTGCGTCGATCACCTCCAGCGCCGCTTCCATATTTCGCCGCGTGATGATTCGCATTGTTCGTTATTACACGCGGAGAAGAACAACGCCCGTTCTCTGCCAGGCAGCGACGGGATGAGGGCGGCACTACGGTTATGTCGCCGATTTCCGCCTTCGCGCGAAGACCAATTCGAAGGCAGACCTAAGGAGGCACCCGCCCGGACTAGAACTCGCGGTGATACCCCGCGATCCAGCCGCCGTCGACGACCAGGACGTGCCCGTTCATGTAGGTATTTTCAGGATCGGCTAAGAATAGTGCGGCGACCGCGATTTCGTCAGTCGTACCAGGGCGGCCCAGGGGGACGTGGTCCAGCATCTGCTGCACTCGCGAGTGAAACGTGCCGTCTTCGCCATAGAAGAGCCGTTTGGTCCCCTCTGTGAGCGTCGAACCTGGCGCGATGCCGTTGACGAGAATGCCCGCAGGCCCCAATTCCAGGGCCATCACTTTGGTTAGATTGACCACGGCCGCCTTGGCCGCCACGAACGCGCATTGCAGGCGTAGGGGGACCAGGCCGGCAATCGAAGCGATGTTGATAATCCGCCCCTTGCCTTGTGCCTTCATAATTTGGGCGGCGGCACGGCTGACCTCGAAGACCCCGTTGAGATCAACGTTGAGAATGCGGTCCCATTCCGAACGAGGAAACTGATCGATCGTCACGCGTTCCTTGAGCGTGTTAACCCCCGCATTGTTGACGACGAGATCCAACCGGCCGCATTCTCGCTGGATGCGGGCGACCAACGCGCGCACCGCATTGCCGTCGGTTACGTCGAGAGTGGCTGAGCGGCAGTCGGCAAAGCGGGTCGCCGCCGCCTCGGCACCCGGGCCGTCAATGTCGGTGTAGTAGACCATCGAGCCGCTGGCGGCAAAGCGATCGGCGATTGCCTGGCCAATACCCCGCGCAGCACCCGTCACGAGGCTGACTGTCCCCGAGAGATCCGATTTCATGGCATTCGATTCCTGCGCGTCGTTTTAGTCTGGCTGGCTGCCCGGCGAGTTGTTCCGAATCATTTGCGCGTCTTGGCACCATTGACGCCACATTTGGCGAAACGCTGCTTCGATGTTCCGCGCGAAGCGATCCGCGTCCATGAGTGGGGAATGCTCCATTCGCTCCCGGAGAGTCGCGCGCAACTGGGCCAATCTTGGCCGGTCGCGAGCTAGCTCGGTCGCGATCGACACGAATTGATCATGGCTCCATGCGACAAATTCCGGAAGCCCGAGATTCGAGAGTTGGCTGTAGCCGGCACGACCGACGACCGTGCGGCCAACGCAGGTCACCACCGGTACCCCCATCCACAGCGCATCAAGGCTCGTTGTGTGTCCGTTGTAGGGAAGTGTATCGAGGCAAAGGTCGATCCGGTGGTAAAGCTCCAGATACTTCGACCGCGGCCGAGGCTCGACGAACTCAATCCGTGCGGGCTCGACGTTCGCTACGCGAAACTGATCGAACACTCGGGAGCGGTGCTCGCCTGGGGGCGCCAAGAGTATGAGCCGCGAATCCTCGACGGCTTGAAGAACGCGCGACCACAGCGCGAGCGTACCGTACGAGACTTTACAGAAATTGTTCAGGCAACCAAAAGTGACTCGGCCTTCGCGGATCGCGGGCTGCGAATTGGGCACGGGTTGCTCTGTGAGCGGATCGTAACACCAGAACGTCTCCGGCAGGCGGATCGATTTTTCGACATAGTCGCCGTCGGTTTCGCCGGGCGGGTCGAGATACGGATCGGTAAGCCGGTAATCGACGGCAGCCAGGCCGGTTGTCCCCGGATAGGCGAGGTAGGCGACCTGCACCGGGGCGGGATTGCGGGCCATCAACAGTGGCCGGCCGTTTGACATGTGCATCGTCAGATCGACGAGAATGTCAATCCCGTCGGCACGCACTTGCCGGGCAACCTCATCATCGTTCCAGCCACAAGTGTCGCGCCAGCAGTCGACGTACTCCCGAAGTCGCTGCGTAAACGTATCCGGCCGCGCGACAGTTGCGTAGCAAAAAATCTCGAACCTACTACGGTCGTGGTGCGACAAAAGGGGGATCGTGAAAAGAGACTGGCAGTGTTCGCGGAAGTCAGAGCCGACATATCCGATTCGCAGCCGCCGATCCGGATTGCGGTCATTGTCGTGCGGCGAGCAGACACGCTTGAGGTCCGTAGTGTGCAAGGCATTCCATCGCCGGTTTTCCGCGAGGATCGCAGCTGAGTCGTAATCCGGACCATAGTAGACCGAATAGGCAAGGTTACTGTGCGAGACGGTGTCAGTCAGACACAGTTCGATGGCGCGGCGAAAGCAATTGATCGCCTGCTCGATTTGGCCCGCATCCTTCAATGCGTTGCCCAAATTACAGTGTGCCGCATGAAAGTCGGGTCGCAGGGCGATGCATTTGCGGAAGGCGGCGATCGCTTGATCGAGTTGACCGCCACTTCGCAGCGCGTTGCCAAGGTTGCTGTAAGCCTCGACGTCATTCGGTTTGAGTTCCAACGCCCTCCGGTAGCAGGCGATTGCCTCCTCGTATTCACGAGAAGCCTGGAGGATATTTCCCAAATTGACGTGAGTTGCCGCTCGATCGGGCGCCAAGGCGAGCGCCCTGCGACAGGCTGCGGCGGCTTCCGGGAACTTGCCCTGTTCTCGCAATGCATTGGCCAGGTTGTACCACGCCTCGGCGAATTCCGGGCGAAGGGCAATTGCCCGACGCAGAGTCTCGACCGCTTCACTGAGACGCCGCGCGGCTGTCAAAGCGCAACCCAAATTGTTGCAGGCCATCGCCGAGTTCGGCTCGAGCGCGAGCGCCTGTCGACCCGCCGTGATGGCCTCTTCAAATCGTCCCACGTGAAAAAGTACGCTGGCGAGGTTGTTCAGCGTCGCAGCGCGGCCCGGCTCCAGTTCCAAAGCGCGGTGATAAAGTGAAATCGCTTCGTCCATGTGCGCGGAAAGCTCGAGCGCGCTCGCCAGATTGTGACACGCATCCGGATGGTCCGGCTCGATGCGAAGCAGTCGCCTGTAGACGTCGATTGCCTCTTGCTGGCGATTGGCCGCTTGCAAGGCGACTCCAAGACCGAACCAGACGTCTGCCCACTGCGGAGCAAGGACGGTCGCCTGTCGATAGGCGGCAATCGAATCGTCGAGCCGCGAAGCCGCGGCGTGGACCTGTCCGAGGCTAAGCTGGTACGCGGCCGCATCGGGCCGTTCGCGCACCGCCTGCGTGATTAATTCCAACGCTTCGTCGAGTCTGCCGAGCTGTGAGGCGGCTACTCCAGTCAAGTGCAGCGCATCGGCGTGTCGTGAATCGGTCGGCAAGACTTTGCGGTAGAGACTCTCAGCGGCCGCCAAGCGGCCCGCGCGGTGATGCTCGACGGCTTGCGCGAATGTTCCGGAATCCGCTCCGTCGGACATTCAATTCGCTCCTTCCGAGGCCTTTCAGACAGGCTCGAACCACGCGATATCCAGGATCGATGCCGTGCGATTCTGGGCGAAGACAGCGCGAACGCGAACGCCAATACTCAGCCGCTCGAGATCCTGTTCTCGGACGATGTGTGTCAGTGCCGTGTCTGCGCCATCAAGACGAACGAGGGCAAGACCATACGGGACCGGCAGTGGTTGGTATGGTTCGGGATACCGGATAATCGTGTAGCCGGTGACCATCCCTTCGGGCCCGATCTCAACCCAGTCGCTGGTCAAATTCGTGAAGTCGCGTTCATCCACTTGACGCGGCGGCACGTAGACCTTTCCCGTCCGCGGATGCCGCACGCCATAAATCCTTTGTTCGTCGCGAAGCGCGATCAGCCACCTGCTGCCGACGCGGCCGGCGAAATAGTTGTAGGGAAGGGCAAAAGTCCCATTCACCACGAAACTGTCTGGCGTCCCGACTTCGGCGACCGGGGTCGCTAAGGCGCGGCCGGTCGCCGGCGCGGCTGCGCTGGTACTGTCGCCAATGATCTCGAAGTATTTGATATCCGTAGTCGCACCTGTGCGTTTGCCATCCTCCTCGAAAACAGCCCTTACGCGGATATTGCGGCGGAGCTTGGCAACGTCCGTTTCCCGCAATTCGTGCCACAGCGTCGAGCCTCCTCTGCTGCCATCAAGCTCGACGTAGCAGGTTGCATAGGGGACTTCGCGGCTTTGGCCCGTCACGGGATCAGGACTGGCGTAGTAGACGACGTCGAAGTTGCGGAGCACACCCTCCGGTCCGACCTCCTCGAAATCGTGCACCGCGACCCGGCAAACTGCGCAGACTTCACGAGGCGGAACCTGCGATCGACCACAGTTCGCACACACGTTGGCCAGGATCTTCTTCTCGTCGCGCAGGGCCCGTAGAAATCGTCCCATCGCCGGTCCGGTCGCCCAGCGCTGCGGGAAGCGTGCCATGTGTTCGTGGTGGACGAGTTCGTCGGTCATTTTCGGCGGAGCCATCGACGGGGTCCTTATCCTTCTGGCATTTCCTTTGAGAGCAGCATTAAAACGGTCCACAAAGTGCCGCCGAAGCCGGATGCCAGGGCTTTATTTACCTGGTGCGGCACCTGATGGTCGCCGGCGTCACCACGGA
>CAYWOV010000257.1:0-5449 GCA_964459965.1 uncultured Planctomycetaceae bacterium
AGTGCTCGAAGTCCTTCCACGCGGAGTGGGCGGCATAAGCCGTCAATGCCAAGACCTCCACAACGCGTAAATGGGACAGCGGCATGTCGCGGTGGCGTGCCAGATACGTTGCCAAGGCCCCGAACACGAGCGCGAGACTCGTGTACAGGGCCAGGCTCAGATACTCGGCGCGACCTTCCGCACTCGACAGGGCCACCAGAATCATCACGGCGAAGGCGACGGCGCCGATGGCATTGCCGGCGAGCAGACGGCGGTGCACGACGCTCGCCAGTTCGTCCGCGAAGCGGCGCGTCTCCGGGTCGAATTGTCGAGGGGAACGGGCGGACCCCACGGGAGGCGAAACCGGGGGCAGCGTGAGCGTGGTCGGCAGCGCGGGCCGGAAGTCTCGGACGCGCTCGTCCGTCATCTCGCTGGCTGCCACGTCCGTCTCCGTTGGTGGTTCAACAAGGCGCGCGCGTTCGACGGAAATCAAAAGGTGCCCGGCGCGGATTGCTTGCCAGTCAGTTTCTCCGATCGTGAGCACAATTGCGAGAATAAACCGGCCGGAACGTGTGCCGTTGCTTGAGTTGGCACGGCGTTGCGATCTTTTAACCTTCGCGGATCACGATGGGCTCAAATTCCAACTGGACGCAAGTCCCGATGCTCAGCGGGCTGCGTAACGGTTTGGAAAATCGCGACGATTGAATTCGCCGCAAGCAAACAGTTCCTGCTCGGGCAACAATCTCGCTGCCTTGGTCGTCGAAACCTGCCCTATAACTCTTTGATCGACTCGATCAAGGCGGCTCGCCACTTTGCGACGTCTTCGTCGGTGAGATTGAAGACTTCGATCGAATATCCGATTTGCGCAATCGGTTTGAATTCGCTGAACGAGAAATAGGAGAAGGCCTGGAAATCAAGGTCTAACTCGCCGTTCTTGCGGTCGATGAGCAAAGGACGCCCCTCGGCCAGGCTCGCGCTGACTGCATAGATTCCCGGCTGGGGAAGGTGCACGGGCACAGAGCGATGGCCAATTCCAATCAGCTCAGGTCGGATGCCGCCGAAATAGGCCACGCCGATTTCGCCCAAGTGCTGCGCTTCGAGATATTTTTTCAGCCCCTGGAGATCCTGTCCCCAGTCGAGATTTGAATCCAGCAGATGCTTGCGTCCGCCGAGCGGACCGCCGGCCAGTTCGTTGAAATGGGCGAGATGATGGGGGTGGTAGCGGATGGAAAGGACCATCCAACAGACGAGCACCCCGACAATCGCCGTCCGGGTGCGAGAAGATTTCTCCCAGCTCAGTCCCTGTGCCGATTGCGAGATAAAGAGGATGGCAAAGGGGATCGCCGGCAGAATGTAGCGAATGCCCAGCTGCATCGGCGAACTTTGGGCCGCCAGGATCATGGTCACTGGCGGCAGAAGAATTGAAAGCTGCGTCCGTGGCCGTCGCGCGACTCCAGTCGATGTCACGATCCAGATTCCCGTCGCGACGAAAAGAATCTGCAGCGCGTGAGGAAGCTTGTAGAACATCGACCAAAGGTAATAGTTCCGAAAGCCGGTCACGCTCCATTCGCCGTCGAGAAACACCGTATGCTTTCCCTCCATGACGTGCTGCTGACGATCGATGCCTTCGACATATTCGCGAGGCAAGGGGCCGGCAGCCCCGCAGGAAGAATTCCCGAGACCGCGCTCAGTGGCCTGCTTTGGAAGTGATAACTCGCCAACGAAGTGAACGAGCCGTGAAACAAATATCCCGCGTTAAGCGTCACGAGGCTCACGATCAGAGCGCCCGTCCAGAACTGAGCCAGCGTGAGCATCCGAGGCGCAGCCGGAGCGTCGACGTATTCATCGTCGGGACGCACGTAAATTTCGCCAACTGCGCAAGACCGAGTACGATTCCGAGGACGAGTCCGCGGTTCCAATTCGGCCGCTGTGCGAATTTCCAGACGGCGTACTGTGAGAAGACGAAAAACGCGGCCGCCCCCATGTCGGTCGTGACGAGCGAACCGTGCGCGAGAAGGGTGGGCTCGCAGGCCCAAAATAACGCGGCAAAGCAGCCGGCCGCGTCGCCGAACCACTCACGTGCCCAGATCGCGGACACAAGTGCCGCGGCTGCCGAGAGCAGAACGATCATCGACCGGCCGATCGCAAAATACGCTTCGTACCGGTCGCGATTCGCGGCGACGAAAACCTCGTTCCAGTCGGTCGTCATGCGGGGCAGATCGGCGGGACCTGTTTGCGCTCGCGTAGCAAGGAGCGGTAGCGCGGCAACCATCCGACACAACGGCGGATTCAGATTATCAAAATCGAATTCGCCCGTCCGCAGGTTCAACAGGCCCACGGGCAGATGGTTGTATTCGTCGTAGGTGATGCCAAACCGATCGGCCGTGCTGATCCCCAGGGCGATTTGAATCACCACAAGAATCAACACCGGTGCCCAAAATCGATTGGCGGTGGAACTTGTACCAACTTTCATCGATGGAGGCCCGCAACAAATGAGAAACCGCCAGACCGCTCATTTGTTCCAATCCTGACAATCTACATCCGGCGTGCCTCATTTCCAAGAAAAATCCGGCCCTGTGCCGACGGTTGCCTGTCCCGCTCCGTCGCAGTTGCGATCCGGCTTGTCTGTTCGGTGTTGCTCGTCGCAATTGATCCGTGGATTGTCTCATTCGGGCTGGTGCAGTTAGGGGCGGGTTGGGCTCCGGCTTTGCTATGATTGGCCGCTTAATATAAGGGGGTCCGCACATGGCACGATTACTTGCATATTGGGTGACGACGGCTCTGATCGCATTTGTCTTTCTTGCGGGCGGCGTGGCCGACCTTGCCCGTCCCGCCGCCGCGGTCGAAGGTACGATCCACCTCGGGTATCCCCTCTACTTCATGACGATCTTGGGAGTCTGGAAGGTCCTGGGCGCCATCGCCATCCTCATTCCGCGATTTCCGCTCTTGAAGGAGTGGGCCTACGCCGGCATGTTCTTCGACCTCACCGGCGCCTCCGCATCGCATGCTGCCTCTGGAGACTCGGCGGGCAATATCGCGACTCCGCTCGTCATCTTGGTCATTCTCGTCGCGTCCTGGGCCCTTCGGCCCGCAAGCCGCAGACTCTGCAGCGTTTCGGCGAAGCCGGTGGGCGATGCTTCATCCCATCTCGGGCCATGACCTGTGAAGCAGTACCCGAGGCCTTCCGGAAAATATCGCTTTCACCATTTGAGAGAAAAGGATCTCACGCATGGCGACGAAGTTGAGCGACGAAGCCTTGGATCAGTTGTTTCGGAAAGCACGCACGCAGTCCGCCTGGCTCGCCAAACCGGTTGACGACGCGCTGCTGCGAGAGATTTACGACCTGGCGAAGATGGGGCCGACGTCGGCCAACATGTGCCCCTTGCGCGTGGTCTTCGTAAAATCGACGTCGGCCAAGGAGCGGTTGAAGCCCGCTCTCGACGCCGGCAACGTGGAAAAAACGATGAGCGCGCCGGTCACAGCGATCATCGGCATGGACATCCACTTCTACGAGAAGTTGCCCAAATTGTTTCCGCACGCGGACGCGAAGGCCTGGTTCAAAGACCGGCCGGAGAACGAGCTGGAACACATGGCGCTCCGCAATTCTTCGCTGCAAGGGGCGTATTTCATCCTGGCCGCGCGAGCCCTCGGCCTCGATTGCGGTCCGATGTCCGGCTTCAACAACGCCAAGGTGGACGCGGAGTTCTTTGCCGGAACGACGGTGAAGTCCAACTTCCTCTGCAATCTCGGCCACGGTGACTCGACCAAACTCTTTCCCCGCAACCCTCGCCTCGACTTCGACGAGGCCTGCCGGATCGAGTAAGTCTGGCGGCTGGGGCCGCATGGGAAGTTCAGAAATGCTGATTGCTGACGCACAGAAAGAAGGACGAACCGTCTATGTGGGAGGGTTCGTCGGACAACTAGTGTCGGCCCTGATCTGGTTCGCATCCGCGGCGATCGCAACGTTTGTCGATCCGGTTACCGGATTCTGGACGTTGGCGATTGGCGGAGCGGCGATCTTCCCGTTGACACAGGCTCTCCTCCGCCTGGCCGGTCATCGCGCAGATCTCTCGCCACAGAACCCTCTGCGTCACTTGGCGATGCAGATCGCGTTCACCGTCCCTCTCGTCTTTCCATTGGCCGGCGCCGCCGCGCTTCACAATCCGGGCTGGTTCTATCCCGCCTGCCTGGTCATTGTCGGCGCCCACTATTTGCCCTTTGTCTTCCTCTACGGAATGAAGACGTATGCTGCGCTCGCGGCCGCGCTCCTGTGTGCGGGATACGCGATTGGATTCCTGGCACCCGATAAGCTTGTGCTGGGCGGATGGGTCGGAGGCGTGGTCCTGTTTGCCTTCGCTTTCGGCTTGCTCGCCGCTTACAAGCAGGGCTGAAGACCACCGCGTCGCTGATCTCGTGTACCACGGCGTGTGAAAACGTGGCTTGAAGCGCGTGCCCCGTTCAACACGCCCGGTGCCTCGCGCGGTCGTGCGGTCATCCGCAAGTTGTCGGAGTGGCAGGAATGTTACTCCAATTGGAGACCGGCTTTGCTGAATCCGATCCGGACGGCGCGAAAAGTAACGTATCCTTTCGGTAGGCCGCGGAACGGTTGCGATCTCGTTTCGGTTTCGCGGCGGTGAGACGAGTTCGTCGGAAGACTAATTGAAGGGCAGCTCGGCAAGGCCGGGAGGCTCGATGACAAGTAAGCCGACGTGGCGGAAGACCTCAGGGTGTTCCGCCACGTCGGTTTTTTTTGTTTTCGGTGGCGCGGGAAGGTTCCCGTCCACAAGGAGAGAACCGATGGAAGGCTCCGATTCGAGCCGCACGCGGCGAGTGAAAGCGACAATAGCGAGGTATCGGGAACAGTTCGAGTTCAAACCTTTCCTGTCTACCATCTGGAAGGCGACCAAAGATCGGGCGCATTGGCTCGCCCTGGGGCTATTGATTGCTGTGGGCATTTTTTCCTTCTGGAACACGTCCACCCTCATCAAGACCAACGATTCGCAAATTGAGCTGCGCAGGCTCCTCAGTGAACTCCAAGAGACCCGTTCGACGATGCTTGATGCGGAGACAGGACAACGCGGCTACTTGCTTGTCGGAGAGGAATCGTATCTCGAACCCTACCAGAAAGCCGTCAAGGTCGCCGACCAACAAATCGAACGGGTCGAGAAACTAATGGACGCCGCGCCCGACGAACGGCCCGCGTTCGAAACCCTGCAGCTCCTCTTCGTAGAGAAGCTCGCGGAACTGAAGGAAACGATTCAATTGCGACGGAGCAAAGGAACTGAAGCGGCCTTGCAGGTCGTTCGCACCAATCGGGGCAAGAATCTGATGGACGAGATCCGCGTCCTCGTGGCGCAAATGAATCAAGAGAATCAGGAGCGGCTGGCAAAATATGACAGCCAGATTGTGGCACTTTCCAGGCGCGCGACCGAATGGAGCATTCTTGGGAACGTGTTGGCGGCCGTTCTGT
>CAYWOV010000258.1:0-5438 GCA_964459965.1 uncultured Planctomycetaceae bacterium
GTTTTTTTTTGCTGGACTGCACGGATTCGTTCGTGAAGGACGAGGATTGAGCCTTTTCGGCATTCGGAGCTTGGGCCGGAAAGACTTCGCTGGGCACGCTGAACATCCCGCCACCGCCCATGCCGCCGCCCATGCCACCGCCGCCCATGCCGCCACCACCCATGCCACCACCACCCATGCCACCGCCCTGCTGGCCGCCGCCCACGCCCATGCCGCCGCCTCCGCGGGCTCCCGACATCGCTTTGAGCTGATCCGGGCCTAGAACGAGGTCACCGACCGGGTACATGCGGATGCTGAGCTTGGTGGCCGCTGCTTCGACGGTCGTGATTTTCATCACTTCGTCTTCAATGACATAAGTGAGGGGTTGCGGCAACTGTTCCAGCAACAGCTTCAGCATGTTGCGAAGCTTAATGCTGGTCACGGGCAGTTTGACCTCGGTGGAGGTATCAATGCTGGCGTCTTCCAGAACTTTATTGTCGAGTAGGATCGGGATCTGGTAGCGCGTCGCAATGAATTCGATGGCTTCCTTCAGCGGTTGCGGATCGATTTGGAAGTCGACAATCTGATCGAGTGATTCACTTATGCGTCGCTCGATGGCGCTCTCAATCCGCAGATCCGGTTGTGCCCATTTCTTGCGACGCTCGGTCAGTGCCCGCCAGACCTGAGCGTTCGGCCATTCGATCGGAGGTTCGTCCGGGAACGGAACGTGTGCCAATTCGACGAGGTAGAGCGTTTCGAGCAAGCGGTCGGCACGGAGGTTCCGCAGCCGGTACGCTTTGTTGATTTGACCACCCATTTCCGAGTTGTACAGCGCCTGCGTGGCGGGACCGTTGCCCGGATTCAAGTGGAGCGCCTCACGAGCCACCGATTCTGCCTGCTCATAGGCGTTGTCGTCACCGTGGAAGGCTTGCACGAGCAAAGCGCGAACCTGATCGATGAGTTCGGTGAGCCGTCTCTCTTGAAGTGACATCTGCTCGAGCGACTTGCGCCGGGCTTCGACTTGTGCCAGCCGTTCGGCGCTCAACACATGCTCGACAGTTTGCCGCTCCTTGGAGGACCTCAGTTCCCGCATCGTGTTTTGCAGGCGTCGGAGAAGCTGCTCACGAACTTGCGGCTGGATATCAGCTGCCGTCGTCACGCTGCCTTCGATGCGCTTGAGATCGACTATGCCCGCATCCGGGTCGTCGGCCCCTCTCTTGCGGGCCGCGTCAATCACGTTATTGACCTCCTGGGTCAATTGCTGCCCGCGAACGGCCATCAATTGATCATATTTCGTGACCGCATTTTGTTGCGGAGGTCCGACCCGACTCTCGAGAGGCGCGGCCGATCCATTCGCCGGCGAAGGAAACGCCGGAATGGGCGGAATCGGTGGCGGCGTCTTCGCGGTGTCTTCCGACGAACCCTCAGGTGCAACCTGTCGGAGGATTTCGTGCGATGCGGATTCTTTCCTTAACCGTTCGACTGAGGCGAGGACCGCTGCGGCTCTGGAATTAGCCGGATCGAGAGCACGGACAGTCCGCCCGATTTGTTCACCGGTCGCCGAATCGCGTGATGCCACCGCACGCTCCGCTTCGCTGATCATGGCATCGATCTTGTCCGCGAATTCGTCTTCGACAGTCCCGAGCATTCTCGTCCCTGCCAGTGGATCGACGAAACCACCACTGGCTTGCGACCGTTTCCAAAGCAAGGGCAGCAATGCATTGGCAACTCGCGTCTCGGCGCCGCGGACGTGGAACACCATCGGAGCGGTTTTGCTCTTTGCCGAGAAGCTGAACGACAAGCTCAATTCCTCCGGCACGCGGCCCTTGCCCAGGAAGATCGTCGCCCGGTCGCCCCGAATCGGCGGGGCAGTGGTTGGAGCTATTTGAAGTTCGGCCGCCAACGGACCGGGATTGGACACAGTAAATTGCGTCGGATAGGCCACAGGAGCCTGGGCCGCGGCCGCAAGTTCTGCACCGCCGACCGCTGTTGTCGATTTGGCGGAACGACCATCCAACAGAACGACACCACCGGTCTGCTGGGCGAGTGTGCCCAGCATTTCCAAATCGGTCTGCGGTCCGACAGCAAAGCTGTGGACGGCAATCTGCCGACTGCGCAATTCACTGCTGAGCGCGGCCATCTCGGAAAAACTGGCCAGGCGAGCGGCGCTCATGCCGTCGCCGATATACACGACTGTCGCGGGAAGATCGGCGGGTAGCCCGGCCAACACGGTGCGAAGTCCGCCTGCCATGTCGGTCGCGCCGAGCGGAGCGCGGGTCGAAAGAGTTTCGTAGCCTTTGCGGCATTCGCTCGACTGGGGCGACGCGAAGTCCTCCATCAACGGTTGGGCTTGGACGTCGATTGCGAAGAGCCGCACTCGATCGCCTTCAGGAAGCGCCGCTAAATAGCCGTTGACGATTTCGAGCGTCCGTTTGCGATACGCGCCGGCCTGGCTGGCAGATGTATCGACAAGGACGGCATGCGTGCGAATCTCGCGGCGCGGCAATTTCGCCGTTTCGCCATGAACGGCCAGGGCAAAGTACGCCTCGCCGTCCGGAGCGGCATATTGATAGACGCAGACCGCAGGATCCGGAGCGGCGGTTCTGCCGGCGGCCTGGGCTGACGCGGTGATCGCGACAAGCCCGACGCTCAAACCCGAAATTGCGACGACAAGCGACGCGCGGACGGAAATTCCTGCCCGAGACATATTTTCAGTTCTCCAAAGCTTTCCGTGGCCCGGAAAGAGCTTCTCCTCGATTTTATAACGGTTCGGAGATCGCTTCGAAGTGAATTCCGCCGAAATTCGCGGAAATAACCAAATTTCCCAACCCCCTCTGACGGAACCCTTTTCTGCCGCCTTTCCCCATAAAATAGGGTGTCTTCTTTAGGGAAACTGGACCTCCAGAAACGATTTTCCACAGCCGATTGCAATCAGGCAACCGAGGCTAGCGATTGGAGTGACTCTGCAGCCTGGAGACGGTCGATGAAGGAAATACGGATTCTTGGGTCCGACCGGGACGGATTAGGCGCAATCAACGCAGGCGACTGTAGATGCGGGGTTTCGACATTGGTGCGCATGTACCGCAATCGGTCCGGCACCGGCGCGCCGCATTTCTCGGAGCCGGCGTGCTCCTGGTTGGCCTCGTACTGCCCTTTATCCGGCACGTGCTAACGGCTTCTGCGATAGTCGAGGAGCCGCCAATCGAGTTAATTCCTGGCGTTCCCTATGCGGTCGCCGTGCGAGCGGAACGGGCCAGCTTCGACCTCAATTTTTCCTCGAACGCACGTTATGTCGTTGTGATTGGCAGTTTGGGGCCCGCCGAACGCCGATTCGAGGTTGAATGTTGTTCCAATGAGGTTCCGGCGACATGCGTCGAGCCAATTAGTCGCGTTTTTCCCGCCGCCGACGTAGACCGGAGTCCGGGCCCAGCGGGTGATGACGGGGCGACTCGCGCGGGCGAACGCGAATCGAGCGATCAGCCCGCAAGCGCTCACGATATTATCCCGGTCAGTCTCTCCCAACCGCCATCAACAGCCGCCGACACGTTTTTGCACGCGCCGATCCCGGCGAGCAGCCGTGCTTTTTCACTCCACGTGACCGATGGCACTCTCGACGACCCGGCTCAGTACGCGACGATTCACGCGAAACCAATTGCCGAGGGTCGGCAGGTGCGAGTCTACCTGGACGATCAACAATCAACCTACTCGCTGGCACCCGGCCTCGTCCAAGACGTCGTCGACTTATTCGACCGCGACATCATTCCCCGTTTCCGCGGTTTGCTGGGCACGTACCGGGACATCGACCATGACGGCCGCTTTGCCGTGTTGCTGAGTCCGTGGCTTAGCCGGCTGCAAGGGGGCCGCACGTCGGTCGGCGGATTCGTCCGCGGGAGCGATTTTCAAACGTGCCTGAGTCGGCCTTTCAGCAACCGCTGCGACATGATGTACGTTAACTCGCAGACGCTTCCCGGCCCCCATCTTCGCACGCTGTTAATTCATGAATACACGCATGCCGTCTGCTTTAGTCGTCGTACGGCGGACGCATTGGGGCGTCCCATTTATCCCGAAGAGGAGGATTGGCTGAACGAAGCGATCGCCCATTGCGCGGAAAGCATTTTCGGAGGCGGCTGGTCGAATTTGGACTATCGCATCGCCCGTTTTTTGAATGACCCGGCTGCGTTTCCTCTGGTGGTGGCGGATTACTATCGCGCCGGCCTCTGGCGCTGTCACGGCTGCCGCGGAGCTACGTACCTTTTCTTGCGCTATTGTCTCGAACGCTTCGGCTCGGAGACGTTGAATCGTCTTGTCGCGAATCCCGCGCACGGCACGCATAATCTCGAGCTGGCGACCGGCTGCTCCTTCGAACAGCTCTTCCGCGGCTGGACTTTGTCATTAGTTGAAGCCGCGTTGCGACGCGAAATGCCGGAAAAGGATATTTCGGGCAAACGCACGTCGGCTCGGCCCGCGTTGTCTGAACTCGATATCTACGGATCGCTGGGCAGTTGGGGATTGGCTGGCCCACGCCGACTGCCTTGGATCGTCGATGGAGAATCAAAGCAAATAAACCTCAAAGGCACGTCCGCCGCTTACCTCGAACTCTCGGCGAATCAGTCGCCGGGTCCGAGAAGACTTTGTCTGAAGGGATCGCCAGGTTCGAAGATACAGGTTTCGGTGGTGCGGCTTGAAGAAGCATCACCGCAAATTGAACTCGAGGTCGCCTGGTCGAGCATTGCAAGCGGCAAAACGACGGCGGAGAAGAATCCCGCGGGCTCGTCCGCCGACCGCCAACCAGCCGGCGGAGATTGCTTGCACACGAGTGTCCGATTCCTTGGTGGACAGGACCTGATGATCGAACAAATCGCCCTCGAGCAAAATTCCGCGGAAACGCACGCATCGATGTGCTTTCTGGGTACATCCCTTGCACAATTTGAATGCGATCAGCGCGCGGCGACGGCGAGATCCATGCGGCCGATGGCGAGCAGGTTCTTTGATCTTCCGACAACGCGGCTCTCCGCCTGTGATGTTCCGATCGTTGTGAAGGTCGTGGCGGTCGATCGGCGGGGAATTCGGACTTCCGCCTGGGCGATCGTGAACCGGGATGCTCGGCCGCAGGGTGAGCACCTGGCTCGACTCGCCCGCTAATTTGGGTCAGGCCGCACCGCTTTCCGCAGCTTCCCTTGCGGCCGGCGAACCGAGGTGCGATTCTGACGCCGAATCAAGACCCTTTGGAGCCCTCGCGATGACCGGTAAGGGACGTCAAACGGTTCGCAAGCCGGCGACGAAGCTGCCGCACCTGCGGAAGAAACTCCGAAATATCACGCCCCGTGACCGCGCTCGCGGCAAAAAGCGCATGCCGTGACCGTGCGTGGCACAATTGGTTCGGCAGAATCGCGAATCCGTCTCCCTCTGGCCGCCTGATCCGATCGGATTCCGTAACAAGGGCCATGCTTTAGTAAACG
>CAYWOV010000259.1:0-5431 GCA_964459965.1 uncultured Planctomycetaceae bacterium
ATTTGTTGTAGAAAACACCGAGGGCCACGGAGATCCATTGCGCCGACGTTTCAAAGACATCGAAGAGATCGCCGTGTGTGACCAGCAAACGGCGGCCGTCCGCCGCCTCGAACACGAATTCATCCGAAATCTCGATGAAATCGAATCGATCGGTGAGGAATTTCAGGCCGCTGCGGTCGCGAAGAAAGGCGTCGTGGTTCCCAGGCGTGTAGTAAATCCGAGTGCCTGCCGCGGCCATCTCGAAGAGCTGGCTTAACACGCGTGTGCAGGCTGACGACCAGCGAGCCCTGCGGCAGAGCTCCCAACCGTCGATTATGTCGCCGACAAGGTATAAACTTTCGGGACGGACGTCTTCCAGAAATCGAGACAGGGCGGCCACCTGGGCATGGTTATGGCCCAGGTGCACGTCGCTGATAAAGACGGTCCGAACCGCGCCAAGCTCCCATCCCTGGTTCGCAGGCATTGATCGCGCTCCGTTAATTGTTGTGCCTGATTCCCTTCCTCGGCATGCGTGTTTGAGAAGAATCCGATCGAGAGTAATTGTGGCTGACGATTGTTGGATATTGGTGAAAGTCTGTTGAAAATCGCGACAATTCGGCCCCGGTTCTCAAAATTGCTGGAACGCTGCCACAAGGTGCCGCCGCCGGACTCAAGGCAGGCGATTTGACCAAAACGGCCAATTATTCGACAATCGCTGCCCAACCAGGAGTCCGCGAAATGGCGTTCAAACAACCGGACGAAAAAGGGAAACAGGCCGCGCCAGTACCGGCGGCCGCTGCTCCGTCAAAATCCACGGCGCCGCCATCGGAAAGGGCGTCCAAGGCAATCGTTCGACCGAAGGTCGCGACCGAGCGGCTCATGTCGCTCGACGCCTACCGCGGGCTGACGATGTTGCTGATGGCGTCCGGAGGATTGGAGATCGGCCGACTAGTCCGGAGGGATCCGGACTTCATTCACCGCTTCGACTCAAACTGGCTCGGCAAACCCTGGACTCTCTTTTGGCAAACGACGGCCACGCAATTGGAGCACGTGGCCTGGACCGGATGCACGGTCTGGGATCTCATTCAGCCGTCGTTCATGTTCATGGTTGGTGTAGCGATGCCCTATTCGTACGCCAGCCGGACTGCGCGCGGCCAGTCATGGGGCCGACAATTCGCCCACGCCCTGGTGCGCTCCCTCGTCTTGATCGCGCTGGGCATTTTCCTGCGCTCGACCCACTCCGACATGACGAACTTCACCTTCGAGGACGTGTTGACACAGATCGGGCTTGGCTACATTTTTGTGTTCTTGCTGTTGAGTGCGCCGTTTATCGCACAACTCGTCGCGCTGGCCGTCATCCTGGGTGGATCCTGGTTCTTGTTCTTCCATCAACCGCTGCCGCCGCCAGAGGGCAATCTCGTCACCCGTTACATGGTCGAAAAACGCGGCATGAAACCGGACGAGTGGAACCAATTCAGCGGACTGGCGGCCCATTGGAACAAGCACACGAATGCCGCTGCGGAGTTCGATCGCAAATTTCTCAACTATTTTCCGCGTTCGGCCGAGCCGTGGGAGGGGAAGAAATTCTGGATCAATGGCGGCGGCTATCAAACACTCAATTTCGTTCCCTCAATGGCCACAATGCTCCTGGGCGTGATGGCAGGACAACTCCTCCGCGGTTCGCGGACCCCGCGGCGAAAGCTGGAGATTCTGATAGGGGCGGGACTCCTCTGCTTTGTCGTGTCGATGGGAATCGACACGACAATCTGGCCATTTCATTTTGATCGGCTGACGTATTCGTTCGCGCCGATCGTGAAGCGCATCTGGACTCCGTCATGGGCCGTGTTCAGCGCGGGTTGGACGTTTTGGTTCCTGGCTGTCTGGTACTGGATTGTCGATATGCGAGCACACCGCTGGTTTGGATTCCCGTTTGCGATCGTCGGTATGAACTCAATCGCCGTTTATTGCATGGCTGAGCTCATCGAGCCGTGGGTGGCCGGCTCATTGAAAATCCACTTGAAGGCCTTCGACGCAGCCGCTCACACGTCGATCGTCAATTGGTTCTATGCCCAAACCGCGCCCGCCGCGGTCCGACAGGCGTGCGCGGTGCTGTTTCTCATCTGGCTCATTACGCTCTGGATGTACCGCAAGCGGCTCTTTGTCCGCATCTGAGACTCGCGAGGTCGCCCTCGCTACGAGGCCGAACGAAGGCTCGTTTCGATTGTAGGGTTCCTGCCGTCATTGACCGGCGCGGCGATCGATTCATCTTTGCCGACCGCGCGGCGGTTGCCGTTGCGGTCTTGCCACTTTGCGGGTGCCTCGGCCGCCTCGTCGCTGCCAGTGACCTACATTTTCGGGGCAAGCTCCCAGTCCCAGGTCAACGGCTGACGAGTCGATCCGGTCGTAGACGAGCCGCTTGCGAAGTTATTGCCAGCGAAGCGCTTATTCGGAGGCCGATTCGTGAGGAAAGATCGAGAGCGGGTTACGCGTGCACTGGATGCCCTGTCGACCGGTCTTGCGCCGTACGTTGAACGCGAGCTGCAAACCGTTTACCACGATCAATGGCACGAGGTCGTCCAGCAGAGTTTTCGTGAAGACCGGAGTTCTAACAAGCCGCATCCCGAAGAGCGCTGGGATGCCCATTCCCTGTTGACTGTGATGTGGGATCAGTGGAACAGAGTCTTCCGCGGCCGCCTGGACCACGCCGAGCGAAGCCTGGTCAGTGAGCTGCGCGAATACCGGAACCGGTGGGCCCACCAGGTCGACTTCAGCTTCGACGATACGTACCGCATTCTCGATAGCGCGGAGCGACTGCTGGCGGCCGTTCAGGCCGAGGAACAAGCGTCGATCGGCCGCGAGAAGAACGATCTGCTCCGCGCCCACTTCAACCACGAAGCGCGGACGGCGTACCGCAGGGCCCAAATTAACCGGCGCAAATGGCACGACCTGACAATTTATCTCGGGTGCGCCGTCTCGCTCGTCTTCGTGATCTCCGTCTTGCTGGGCTGGAATTATTGGTTCTTCTCACTCTTCATTCTCTTGCTTTTCGGCTACCTGGCGCATAACCGCGCGACATCACGGGCCCCGTTCTTTTACGGGCCTCACGAGTGCTCCGACTGCGGCAAGGTGATTTATCGAGAAAAATGCCCGTACTGTGATGAGACCGAAGAGTCTGAATAGTCTCTAACCAGCCTATTTAGCCGAGAATGGATCGACGAAAGCGCGTCATAGACGGCAAAGTCATCCTGGGGTCAACCGATCAGCCACGAATTCGGTATGGAAAGTAGTTGAGGAGGGTATAGTCGTTTGGGTACACTGGATCGACATGCGAGAATTCGTTGACTTTTACGCCTTTGGACCTAAGGCCCGCAAATCGCGAAATTTCCGCGATTGACCTACGCGGAAATTCGACATAATTAGCCTCCCAGAAAGTGCCGCATCGCGTGGCAGGCTGACGCGCGAACGCGCCCCGTCCAAGAGCAGATTCTGACTTCGACACACGGCTGGGAACCGGCTCATGCAAGTCTTTCCGCGTCCTCCGGAGAGGGGCTCGTGCGACGCCCCACAACCGGTTACGCAAGGACGGCTATTCGACTTTGTCGAAGACCCCATGGCCTGCATGCTGGCCCTGCGAAAGCAACACGGTGATCTCGCGGTTCTTGAAGAAGACTCGCACCGTCTCGTCTTCGTTTTCGGACCCGAGTTGAACCAGCGCATCCTCGCCGACTGCGAAACCTTCGAGTCCCGCTTTTTCGCCATCCGCGGGCCCCGCAATTCGGCCCAGCGACGGCTGACGTCGGGCATCATGAGCATGAACGGCGAGGAGCACAAAGAGCATCGCCGCCTCGTCAAAGGGCCGTTCGAGAAGAAATCGCTTCCGTTTCATCACGGTCCAATTTGCGACATTACGCGGAACTTGCTCGACACGTGGAAGGCGGGTGACACCCGCGATATGCACGTCGACATGACTCGGTTCATGCTGCACGTGACAAGCGCGATACTGTTCGGCGTCGATCAACCGGAGTTCGCCTGGAAAATCGGTGACATGATCGATCGCTGGGTGGCCATGAATCACGATACGGGCATGGGAGCCTTCGTTTCCGATCCGCGGATCAACGGCCGTTACGACCGCCTGTTAGCTTTCGCGGACGAGCTTGAAATCGACGTCCGCGAGATGATCCGTTTGCGCCGCGAGAACGCCAAACCGGCCGACGACGTTTTATCGCTGCTGATTCGAGCCAACGAGCAGGGCAACCACGTCACCGACGAACAATTGATAGGCCACGTGACGCTGCTTTACGGTGCTGCCCACCTGACGACGGCCCATACGCTCACTTGGACTTTGCTCCTCCTTGCTCAGCACCCCGAGATCATGCGGGACTTGCACCGCGAGATCGTGGAGACCATGGAGGGGGACTGCCCGACCTTCGCTGAAATCAACCGCATGCCGGTGACCGAACGGGTCCTGAAAGAAAGCATGCGGATCCTGCCCGCGTCATCTTATTCGCAACGAGTCTGTGCGGCTCCGACCATGCTGGGGAACGTGCCGCTCACGCGGGGCACACCGGTCGTTTTCAGCCAGTACGTGACGCATCACATGCCCGAACTGTATGCCTCGCCGGAAGTGTTTTGGCCCGATCGCTGGCTGAATGGGCCTGTCTCGCCATACGCCTATCTGCCGTTCGGTGCCGGTGCCAAGATGTGCATCGGCTCGCCTCTCGCCATGACGACCTTGCGAACCGTGCTGCCGTCGATCCTGAAGCGATACCGGCTGACCGTCGTGCCAGGGTCTGAAATCAATGGGAAGATCGTTTCCACCATGCTGGGCCCCACAACCGCCGTACCGATGTACGTTGCACATCAGGACGGCCGGTTCCAAAGCAGCCCGGTGACCGGAAACATCCACTCTATGGTGTGTCTTCAACAAGGCGCCCAATCCCGGCTGCGCCGTGCTGCCTAATCCGGAGGGACACCGTCCGTGCCGGCCAGATGCTAATTATCTGCCACAAAAGCGGCTTGATCCGCAAAAAGCGGATTCCCGCTGCGCGCCGGCTGTTCCGGTAGCCGAGGTTTGGAAAGCCGACGAACATCGCTTTTAGGCTTGCCAGGCGATTGGTTGGCTGCCGATACCGGGCAACCGCATCGACACGCCAATCCTCGATTCCAGTGATCGAAGTCGCCGACCCGCCGATTGGTCGGGTGGCGGCACCCAATCGGAAACGAGTGTCGCGAGTCTCGACGGTGGCACAAATCTTGCCAAAAAGGAGTCCGACGCGGCCGACTCGGCTGCAGAAACGGACATTGACCGTTACTCTGTCCGTTAATAAACTTTTCCACAGACGGCAGTTATGTCTCGTTTTCTTTTGCCGCGATAAGAACGAAGCGGTGGCCGTGATAATCCGGCCGGCCGACTTTGACAGGGATGGGCCGCGGCGCTGCCATTGTGACAGTC
>CAYWOV010000260.1:0-5428 GCA_964459965.1 uncultured Planctomycetaceae bacterium
GTCCCGCAATGTCTCCCGTCGTCCGAGCGGTGAGTCGGAATGCTGGGCCGATTGTTTGGATGGTGCGACCGTCCTACTTTGGGCGCGCATACACGATGGCTGCTCATCACCACCAGAGCGGTGGGCCATCCAAGTGTTGCAAGAACGGACCTTCGAATTCGAAAAAGCGACTGTCGACGGCCTGTTGCGCGGCCATCGTCGCAGCGCCAAAGCGAATAGCCTGCCGTATCTGGCCGTCGGCGGATACTCCCAGTGATTGGAGATTGGCCAAGGCCGACTTCACTTGAGGATCATTAGCGATCGTGGATTCGATCGCTGCACGCTCTTTCGTTCCGTCTGCCGTCGCGCGATCGGACCAGACAACCTTCCATTCGCCCTTATCCATGTGCACGGCAAAGACCGAATGCACCGACGCCTGTTGGCCGCCCAGATTAAGTTCGACCCGCGTTGCACGAAATGCCGGCGCCTTCTGCTGGCCGGCCTGAGCGTAAGCGGACTTAAGCCAATCGTCGGGTGACTCGACTCCCAAAGCGGTCGAACGCCTTTCACTGAGTAAATCCTTAACGAGCGTGTCGACCTGGCCCCCCAGGACCTTAGCGATGAGTGGTGCCGTGTCTTTGGCGTTTGGCGTGCGGTCCGCTTGGACAAGCTGATCTCCAGTGCCTTGAAAATCGAGCGGCTTGTCGAGCGCGTAAACTACCAATGCGAGCCGCGCGCCCCATTCGCGGTCGTTCTGCATGCGAATTGGAAAGCGATCGGAGAAATCGGGAAGAGTTTGCTCCGGATCGATTCCTTTCCGCCGCAGTTCGTTCATCAGATCGTTCCCATCTCGGATTTCGACGTTGGCAAGCCGTTCGAACCAACTCCAACCCGCGATCCGACGGTTGCCAGCCGACGCCGGCCTGATCTTCGCGACCTCCTTCCTTGTTAGATCGAGCCAAATGAACTGCGGCTCATCGTGGGATGCCGCTGCGATCAGCATTCGCTCGGTGCGTTTGCCTTCCGAGCGTAGAAAGGCGGCAAGTCGCGAATCGTCCGGCACGCCCACGAGCGATTGATCGATGCGGATTCGCAGCTGCTTGAGAGCTACAAGCCGGACGTTGGCCTCGGTTTTCGTTAGTCTTTCATACAGGTCCGGACTGAGCTTTCGCAGCCAATCGCGAGACACGGCCATCGTGAGTGAACCGTCTTGGCTCGAGTGAACGATCGCTCCGCGCAGATGTTTTCCGGATTTGAGGGTCACCATATCGACTGCTGGACGCACAGGACCGGAGCCGTGACGATTTGCGACACGACTTTGAGCGGGCGGTGTGTCGTTGCTTGCAACTCTGGAGTCACAGGGAAAATTTGCGGACGGAGCGACCGGTGAAATAAATGCTCTCGTCTGCCAGGCGACGGCGGATTCAGTCGCGACAAGCAAGAATGCGAGGATCATCGAGACTGTTCGGATCATTTCGGCAACCAAGAATGGCGGTTCGCACACTTGACGGTCTTCCGAGTTTATCGATTCGATATCCGGACGATTTCGCAATCGACGAAGCTAACCATCCTCAGGTCAGGGTAGTCCGATTGAAAACGCGAATCAACGCCCGCGTTGTGAGAGCAGCTCGCTCTGATTAGCTTGGCTCAACCGCCGTGGTGCGATTTTCGGCCCCTTGAATGATCTGATTGATTACGTCAAGACCGACGACCTTACTCCAGGCTTCGATCAGCCGGTGATAGATAAGGCCGGGCCTTCCTTCGCCGATTGTAATGCCGTTGATCTTCGTCACGGGCATCAAACAGTAAGGTGTACTGGCCAAAAATGCTTCGGCCGCATTGATCGCGTCGAAGGTTTGAAAGTCGCGGACCTCGAACGGGATTTCCAACGTGCCGGCCAACTCGATCACCATCGCGCGGCTAACACCGGGTAACGTGTTCCGCAGCGTGGGAGATACAATTGTTCCGTCTTGGACGATGAGAAAATTAGCCGCACTTGTCTCGGCCACATTTCCGTCAAGGTCGAGCAATAGGGCCGATGCATTCTGGTCGACGAGACGGGCCTCCTGGTCGGCCAGGTAATAGTGCATGCGGCTGCGGCATTTCATTTTCGGGTCATAGCACTGCGGTGGCACGTGACGTACTGAGGGCGTCACTAAATGCGTCCCCGTTTGCATCTTTCTGGCCCATAGCTGAAATGGCAGCGGAAACGTGTGGGCGCAAATCGTCGGCGTGGTGCGGACACATCCGGCTGCGCTACCCGCGTAGGTCGGGTATTCTCCCGCCGTCACAAAGATGACGAGGCCTAGCTCGCCACCAGAGCCCAGCAGATCGGCGTTGTGCGCGACCAGCTCACGCACAGTTTGGCCCAGCTGGCCCATCGAAAGGCCGATATCAAAACGAACGTAATGCAACGAGTGGGCGAGGCGGACGAGGTGGTCTTCCAAGCGGAAGAGTTGTTTGCGGAATGTGCGCACGAGTTCGGAGACCGTCGCTCCCAGGACGACTCCCGCATCGTACACCGCCAGGTGCGCCTGCGAGGCCGGGACCATGCCACCATTCAGAAAGGCCAACGGCTCGACCATGCGATTTTCGACTTTCCCAGATGCAGCAGTTGGGACTGACTCTTCCTTCATCGTAAACGATTAATCGCTATTGAAAACGTGATCGAGTTCAACTCCCAGGTGCATGGGTCAGAATTCCCCCCATAGACCCGGCTTTCCCGTCGTGATCGTTGCTCTGCTGTACCCGCCGAGAGCCCGCTATAATTAGTCGTTCCTTTCGACAAGGGGGATTCGGCACGAAATGTGGTCGCACGAGCATGAGCAGGAACGGCGGTTTCGGGCGGCGTGGGAGGCTGTCGCGATTCGGCGGCCGGTGCATTATTCGCTGTTCACATTCGGCGAATCCGTGCTGCCTTACTTTCTGGTGTTGAGTGCCGCCAAACCGGGTGACATGGCCTCGCTGACACAGGGTGCCGTCAAAATCACGAGGCCGATGATCATTACACCCGACAACATGCGGCCTGAATTCGACAACTTTTTTGAAGACTCGGACAACGAGCAGCTCGTGCAATTTCTCTTGGCTCGGACGGCTGGCTTTTCTCATCTCAGGCTGGCAAATGCGAGTGGGCCAAAGCGAATCACCAGCGACAGCGTCGAGGAGATCGTCAACAAGCTCAACCGCCAGCTCGATGATGAGGAGGAAGATCACACGGCGATCCTGACGGCGCCTCCTGAGCTAGCGGGCATCGCCCTTCTCCGCTACGCGGCCGAACGGGTTTGGAGCAGTGCTTCGGACAATATCCAGGAGCTGCGAGAACGCGGATTCTTGCCGGGATGACTTTAGGCCTTGTCGGCGAATCCTATGCCGACCGTCGGTTTCCCCCTGTAGTCAGGCGAACTTGCTGAGCGCTGCGATGATTTTGTCGAGGTCGTTTTCGACGGCCATTGGGCGGTTGGCGAGGCGGGCGCTTGCGGAGGAGTGATAGTTGACGGTCACGTTCGGGTCCTTAAGTTCGTGACCCGTGAGGATGCAGACAACGCGGTCGCTGGGAGCGATCATTCCTTCTTCGCGGAGTCGCTTGGCACCCGCGATGCTCGCACCGCTAGCTGGCTCGCAGCCGAAGCCGCCGGCGCCGGCTTGGGCTTTGCCGTCGAGAATCTCCTCGTCGGAGATTTCCCGGACGACGCCATCGCACGTGTCGAGCGCTCGCAGGCACTTGACCAGATTAACCGGGCGATTGATCTCAATGGCGGTTGCGAGCGTCGCAGCGCGGCGCCCTTGGGCATCCATTTCGGCGTAAAAGCTGTCGATGGCTGGATGATCGAGGCGTCCTTCGTTCCAGCGGATGCCTTGTTGTTCGTGCACGCGATAGAGGGTGTTTGAACCGGAGGCGTTGATGACGGCCAGACGTGGGATACGGTCGATGAGGCCGAGGTGCTTTAATTCGGAGAACGCTTTGCCGAATGCGCTCGAGTTGCCCAGGTTGCCGCCAGGGACGACGATCCAATCCGGGGGCTGCCAATCGAGCGATTCGAGCACGCGGAACATGATCGACTTCTGCCCTTCCAGGCGGAAGGGGTTGACGCTATTGCACAGATAGATTTTGAGCCGGGAGCAGACCTCGCGGACGCGAGCAAGCGCGTCGTCGAAATCTCCCTGAATCTGGACGGTGAGGGCGCCATAATCGAGTGCTTGAGACAGCTTGCCGTAGGCGATCTTGCCGCTGCCGACGAAGACGACGACCCGAAAGAGGCCCGTCGTGCTGGCGAAGATAGCCAGTGAAGCGCTCGTATTGCCGGTCGAGGCGCACGCAGCCGTTTTGGCTCCCACCATCCGTGCGTGGGTCGTGGCGGCCGTCATACCGTTGTCTTTGAAGCTGCCGGAAGGATTGAGCCCTTCGTATTGCAGGAACAGGTTGCCTGGCCGCGTGCCGACGTAGCGGCCAACGCTTTCCGAGCGTTGCAGGATGGTTTGTCCCTCGCCGATCGTGACGACGGCTTCGGGTGGAGCGAACGGCAGCAACTCGCGGAAACGCCAAACGCCGCTGAAATCAAGCGGATTGCGGCGATTCGACCAACGTGCCTCAAATTCGCGGAGCGACTTGGGCACGGGAACGCGGTCCCATTCGTAATTCACGTCCAAAAGGGCACCGCACTTCGAGCAGGCAACGTGGGCCTCGTCGACGGCGTGCCGTTCTCCGCAGCCGGGCGCGATGCAGGCCTGATAGGCGATACGAGAGGGATCGGACTTCAAAACGAGGGCCTTTCGTGTATCCGCTCAGAACTGGCACTGAATCATAAGTGAAGAAACTGGTCGGTCCACATTAGTTGATTGCGCTCGACGATTTCTTCCGCGACGCAATTTCCCTGAGTCGCGGGGGCCCCTATTCTCGTGGCCAATAAAGACCTTAGCAACATCGAATGTCCTAAAGGACATTGATCGCGGAGGGTCGGCCAGAGGTGTGGAAACGACATTCCGTGAAAGAAATCGGCCGTGCGTGTGTGTTTAATAGAGGTAGACCAAAAGAGGACAACGCTTGCCGAGCTTTCCAGACACACGCGCCAGCCTGATCGTGCGACTAGCCGACGCTCAAAATGTCCAGGCGTGGGACGAGTTTGCGCGGTTATACCAGCCGGTCGTCTACAGGCTCGCCCTACGGCGGGGGTTTCAACACGCGGACGCCGAGGAGCTCGTTCAGGAAGTGATGTTGGCTGTCGCTCGGGCGGTCGATGGTTGGGTGCCGGATCGGGAACGCGGCAGGTTTCGTGACTGGCTGCATCGGATCGCGCGGAATTTGATGATCAATTTTCTGACGCGCAGAAAACACCAGGTTTGGGGCACCGGCAAGTCCGACGTGCAGCAGATGCTCGAGGCGAAATCGGGGGCCGAGGCCGCCATCACACAGATGTTCGAAGTGGAGATTCGCCGCGAGGCATTTCGCTGG
>CAYWOV010000261.1:0-5411 GCA_964459965.1 uncultured Planctomycetaceae bacterium
CGGCGGACATCTCCGCATCTCAACCCGCGCCCGCGGGGCGGATTTGATCAGCCAAACAACATCAAGCCCTCGTTCACCAACCCATCACAATGTCGGATTCGATGCGTGCCGCCGGAAGTTCCGGCTCGCCCGTTCATCGTCCTGTTCTCGTGCGCGAAGTCGTTGAGTATCTCGACGTTGCGCCGGAACAGATCGTCGTGGACGGCACGGTCGGAGCCGGCGGTCATAGCCGCGTCCTTCTCGAACACCTCGGTCCCGCCGGAAAACTCATCGGACTTGATCGCGATCCCACGATGCTCGCGCGAGCGTCGTCGGCCCTCGCGGATCCGCGCTGCATTTTGAAGCCAGCCAGTTATGCACAATTGCCCGAAATCCTGGATCAGCTTGGCATCGGTCGGGTCGACCGAGTGCTGCTTGATCTGGGACTTTCGTCCGACCAATTGGCCGACCGGACCCGCGGTTTCAGCTTTCAAGACGCCGGTCCGCTCGACATGCGTTTCGACACGTCTCAAGGAGCGACAGCCGCGGATCTCCTGGCCACTTTGGGAGAAGATGAGCTGTCGGACCTCATTTTTCGCTTCGGCGAAGAGCCGGCGAACCGGTCAATCGCCCGAGCGATCATCGACCGCCGCGCGAGCGACCCGATTCGAACCGCCGCCGACCTGGTCGAAGCCGTCGCCGCGGCCCATTTCCGCAGCGGTTCCCACCGGACCGAGAAACACCCAGCAACCCGCGTCTTTCAAGCCCTGCGAATTGCCGTCAATCACGAACTCGAACACCTCCAAACCTTCCTTGCCACCTTCCTTCCGGAACGACTGAACGCCGGTGGGCGAGTGGTCATCATCACTTTCCATTCTCTCGAAGATCGATTGGTCAAGGACGCCTTTCGGGACCACGAATTATGGCAAAACCTTACGCGCAAACCGGTCACGGCCCGATCAGCGGAGCAGCGGATGAATCCGCGTTGCCGAACGGCGAAGCTTCGCGCCGCGGTGCGGACGAAAACGCCGAGTCCACCAAGAGCGACTGGGGACTTCCTGATTCGACCGACGAATCCAGGCTGAGCCGCATATTGGGGCTGATTCTGGTCCTGGTGCTGGTCGGTGTTTTCAGTTTCGTCGCCTATCGAAAATACAACGAAGCCCGGCTCCACCCGACCGACAATAATACGGTCGCCGACAACTCGGGCTCAGGTCCGGCTCACGCTGGGTCCGAACCCGCGCCAGTGACCGGTCAACTGTCAGAAAACGCGAACAACCTGGCTCCCCACAACGGTCCGACCGAACCAGCATCCCCCAATGGGGTCGAATCGACCGCAGGCGGCGCAAATCCGGCACCGAATCAAAATGCCGCGGCTCCGTCCGCGTTTCAGCAACTCGACGAGCAATCGAATCCCGGCGCGCCTTTCCATCCGACGGAGGCTCGATCCGTCGCGGGACAGTCTGCCGAAGGACCAGCGTCGGACCGTACCACGAAACCCTCGGAAGCACCGTCGAAAGAGAGCGAGGTCAATCCTTTTAACGACGTTGCCACGAATACGACTCCTGCGACCGGGACGACTGAACAGGCACCTCAACCGGGCGCGGCACATTCCCGTGCCGCGCGGCCCAATCCGCTTGCCTCCGAAGAGTCGCGAAATGACCAGGCGGAACCATTGTTCAACGAAGGTGCTGGTCAGCCGTCGTCGGGCCAGCCCCGCCGGCACGGTGGAATGACAGCCAAAGTTGCGGCAAATACTGCTACGAATCCAGACGGCGGAAATGAGCCCACAGCGCCGCAAACCGGAGGCACTTCTGGACAGGCCAGGCCGGGTCAATTTCAACCAGTGCAAAACGAACAATTCACCCCGGCCCGTGTGGCGGCCGCGCCGAACCCGCCTGTTCAAAGTGAGCCCGCGACCAACGACCTATCGAATGATTCACCGAAGGCGGTGGATGTCGCCCAGCACGATCATCGAGCGGCCGAAGAAAACTCCGGATCGGCTCGCCAGAAAGCGCCTGCGGGAGGCTTGCTCGACCAGGAAGAGCCGCTTCCGACGGCATCCAGGACCGAATTGAACCCTATCGGCGCCCCCTCGTCGCAAACTGAGGCTAAGAGCGCACTGGCATCGAGTCAGACCGCGATTCAACATTCGCCGGCCTCCCCATCGCGATTGCAGACACGAGTTAGCGACAACGAGGACCTCTTTGCCACGAAGACCGCCGATGCGAAGTCGGCCAGTGACCCGATGCCGATTCCGCAAAAGCAGGCTATCGCCTCGGATGCCAGAAACACCGGAGCCGACGCCGCATTGAACGAAGCGGGCGATTTTTACGTCGTCCAACCTCAAGACACCTTTTGGACGATTTCGCGGAAGAAGTACGGCACGGCTCGGTATTTCATGGCTCTGGCTCAGCTTAATAAGGCACACGTTCCGGACGCGACGCGAATGCGGCCGGGCGTGAAGGTCAGCACGCCCCCCACCGAAATACTGGAGACGCGGTTTGCCCAATATCTGCCGAAGGGGTCGGCCGTCGAAGTGGCGTCCGGCGAGCATCAGGGGGCCAAACCGGCTGCGACCGGCTTTTTCGTCAATGCCGACGGAAGGCCAATGTATCGCACGGGCGAAAAAGACACCCTGTCCGATATTGCCGCCAAGCACCTGGGCCGCGGCTCGCGGTGGATTCAGATTTTCGAGATGAACCGCGATAAGTTGACCACCCCGAATCAATTGAAAATCGGGACCGAACTCGCCCTTCCAGGCGACGCCAGCAACGTCGCCGTGACGAATGAGAACGAGGAGCGTCGATAAACGAAGGGATGTACTTTCGTTTCGGCAGCGCTCTGGTCCTGGTCATGCTCATGTCGTTCGCCGGCATTGCGATCGAAAAGCAGTGCCTTGCGCTCAGGCGGGCCGTTATCCGCCAACAATATCGTCGCGAAATCCTCGGCGATGAATACGCGCGGTTGCGGCTCCAGACCCAGCAGCTCGGCGCCCCAGTCAGGCTGTTTGACACTTTGGAACACGGCCGACCCGAACGGACGCCCGGCGAGAGTCCCGGTGAGGAGGGTAGCGGACGACCGTCGCTCCTTGCCTGGCAATCGCGCCAACACGCGGACCAATAACCGTGCGCGTGCCTCCACTCTCGGAGTCTCCAGATCGCGCTCAAGGATCGCCGGCCAATTCTCCAGATTGCACAGGCTCGGACGCGACAAGACGGGGCCGCCGGCAACTCCGCGTGGTCGCCGCTCTCTTGACGGTCGGCCTGCTGCTGACGGCTCGGCTCGTCCAACTCCAAGTCTTCCAAGCCGGCCGTTTGGCGGAGCGGGCCAATCGCCAGAGAACTTACGTCGATATTCTGCCGGCCCCCCCCGGCGATCTTCTCGACCGCGACGGCCGCGTGCTGGCGACCACTGTTAAGCTGCACAGCCTGTATCTCAATCCGCAAGAACTCAGCGATCTTTGGTCGGTCGCACTCGAATTGGGCGACATCCTTAAACTCGATGCCGACCACCTTTACGAGCGCCTGTCCGAACAGCGAGAGAAGAAATTCCTGTGGATTAAACGCAGGTTGACGCCTGCGGATGAAGAGGCCGTCCGCAAGCTTCCTTTGCCCTCGGGCGCCTGGGGGTTTCGCGACGAATATTTGCGCCGCTATCCACAGGGTGTATTGGCCGCCCACATGCTCGGGTTACGCGATATTGACGGGAAGGGACGGGGGGGACTGGAGGAATCGCTCGATACGGCGCTCCGAGGACATGACGGCCGTCGAAGCTTGATTCGCGACGCCCGTGGGCGGGTCATTGATCTGGCTGATGACGGAGACGTGCCGCCACAGCGCGGAACCGACGTGACGACCACTCTGGACGCGATTGTCCAAACCTATGTTGAGCGCGAACTCGATCGTATCGTTGCGGAATGGAAGCCGCGGGGAGCGTGCGCGATCGTCCAGGATCCGATCACTGGCGAGATTCTCGCGATGGCGTCGCGGCCGACATTCGATCCGAACGATCCGGAGTCGGTATCGTCCAACATATGGAAAAACCGGGCGGTTGCCTGGATGTACGAGCCGGGCTCGACCTTCAAACCCTTCGTCGTCGTTGGGGCGCTCGAACGGGGACTTTTGGATCGAAGTGCCGAAATAGACTGCGGCGACGGTGAGATGCGCCTCGGCGGCCGCCTGCTGCACGATACCCACCCATACGGGAGGTTGAGCGTTACTGACGTGCTCGTCAAATCGAGCAATATCGGCATGTCCCAGATCGGTGCGCGACTGTCGAATGAGCAGCTTTTTGCGACGATTCACTCGTTCGGATTCGGTCGGGCGACCGGTTCAGGTTTGGCGGGCGAGATGCCGGGATTGCTCCGGCCCATAAAGGATTGGTCGTCCTACTCCAACGCGTCTCTCTCGATGGGCCAGGAAGTGGCGGTTACCCCCCTGCAAATGATTTGCGCGCAATCGGCGCTGGCCAATGGGGGAACGTGGATCTCTCCGAAGCTGGTGCTTTCAGCGGCAAGCCGACCAGACACGATCAGCCGTTGGGGGTCAATCGACGGGCGACTGACATCCGCCATTCGGCGATCTGACGTCCGGCTGCCGTCTTCTGTCGTCAGCCGCGCGACAGATCGCGCGACAGCCCGCTGGTTGGTCGAACAGCCGATGACCGAGGTCGTACGTCGCGGAACGGGGACGCGGGCGAAACTTGCCGGCTACACGGTCTTTGGGAAGACGGGGACCGCCCAGAAGCTCGATCCGGAGACCCGAACGTACTCGCAGACGAAATACGTGGGTTCGTTTCTCTGCGGTGCGCCCGCCGGCGATCCTCGCGTGCTGGTCTTGGTGGTCGTCGATGAGCCGACCACCAATGGCTCGCACTACGGCGGGACGGTAGCCGCCCCCGCCGCAGCGGAAATCCTGCGACAAACGCTCGTCCATCTGCATATCGCGCCCGATGATATCCAAAGCGCACGCCGCGTGCCGCAGCTTGGCCCTGAAGGCGCAGACTGAGCCAACCAGCTCCTCGAGATCAATGGGCGGCAAGAGCCGTCAGACGCTCGCGGGCACCTCTTGAATGTCGCGCAAGGGAATCTGGTCGTTGACCTCGGTCGCCAAACCGACTGCTTTGAGTCCGCGAATGACCCACCATGTCATGTCGATTTCCCACCATCGATGGCCGGCGCGGGCCGTGCTTGGGTGGGCATGGTGATTGTTGTGCCAACCTTCGCCAAAGGCCAAAAGTGCGACCCACCACAAGTTGCGGGATTCGTCACGGGTCGCGTAATTGCGGTAACCCCACAGATGGGTCGCCGAGTTGACGAACCACGTGCTGTGATAGGCAATCGCCATCCGCACGCACATGGCCCATAGCAGGCCCGGCAGGCCCCCGATTGCCAGCAGGGCGACTCCGATGACCACCAGCCACAGTCCATA
>CAYWOV010000262.1:0-5395 GCA_964459965.1 uncultured Planctomycetaceae bacterium
ATGCGCGCAGTGACACACTCGGCGTAGGTGTTGGGGTGAATTGCCCGCACAAGACGTGCCCGCACTCGAGCGATGCAACCACAGAGTGCATGGCTGTCGGCAAGCTTGCCACGCTCTGGTCGGCATGATCGTCGACGTCGACTGTGGAAGAAGCCGGCGAAACGACATAAGGCATGTCGTAGGTTGCTCGCGGCTTGGGAGAGTCCGGCTCACGCGGCGGCGTCGCTTCGTTTGACACCTCCCACGGATACGACAAATGGACGTGCCACCCGAAGATCGAATTCTCGCTCTCCTGCGGATGCAAATGCTGCACGTGCCAGGCCAGCGCGGCTTCGGGTAGGCCTTGCGCCTCGAGCGTTTCGTGCGAGTGAATCCAGGGGACAGGACCACGCCAAAGTGACGCCGCCGCCAAGGCACACACGATCCAGGATCGCGCGCGGCCCGATTTCTTGCGGCTGTTGCCTGCCATCAAAGTCACGAGACGATTCCCCGTCGACGCCTGATATCCACAATTCAATCATTCCTGCAAATAGGGGCATCGTCAAGCTAGCACAACGGGCACAGCCGCCGCGACGTTGAAAGCGTGACCGGTCCTTAGGCGTTTTGAGGCTTAGTCATGTTACCGGTCGGAGGATTTGCCGGAATAAAAGAATCGACGGGCCTTCAGCTCAAAACGGGGGAGTTGACCAGCCGCGGCGGCAATGACCTCCGCCTGGAACTGGAGGCGGTCCTTCACAGTGTGGCTGACCTTCTCGAGGAGCCCATTGACCTCAACTCCGTGATGCGGCTCGATCGTGATTTTCACGTGCTGCATCGATCGCCGCGTCTCGACGTCGATGCGATACTCGGCAATCTCCGAAAATTGCCGCAGAATGGCCTCAATGCTTCCGGGGAAAACGTTGTTCCCGCGGATCGTGAACATGTCGTCGATCCGTCCCAAAATGCCCCCCTTTAGCCGCAGCAAACTGCGGCCGCACGGGCACGGCTCTGAATCCGCGACCACCAGGTCGCCCGTTCGATAACGGAAAAGAGGCGAACCGACTCGGCCCAGATTGGTGACCACAAGTTCGCCTTCCGTTCCGGGCTCAACCGGTCTGTGCGAAACCGGGTCAAGGATTTCGGCGATGCATTCGCCTTCCAGCACGTGAATGCCGCCTGGGTTTTCGGGGCACTCGACCGCCAACGGCCCCACTTCGGTCATGCCCCAGTGGTCAAAGAGTCGTGCTCCCCAAAGATGCTCGATCCGTTCGCGGATCGTGGGCACATTTCCGCCCGGTTCGCCCGCGACGATGAGCGCACGCACGGTGCCGTGTTTCAAATCGACTCCTTCGTCCTTGGCAAGTTCAGCCAGACGAAGGGCGTAGGTCGGCGTGCAGCAGACGACGGTGGCCGAATTGTCGCGCATCATTTGCAGGCGGCCCTGACTCGTCAAACCGCCCGCGGGCAGACACAAAGCGCCGAGTCTGAACGCGCCGTCAAAGGCGGCCCAGAAGCCAAGAAACGGTCCGAACGAAAAGGGAAACGCGACGACGTCGTCCGAAGTCACGCCGGTGATCCGATAGATTTGCAGCCAGCAGGAGACAACCCAATCCCAGCTTGTCGCCGTGTCGAGCCAACGCAGCGGTGAGCCAGTTGTGCCAGAGGTCTGATGCAGGCGACAAAATCGGTTCGGGGGACCGGTCAGATTCGTGCCATAGGGTGGCGACGCAAGCTGGTCGTCGACGAGTGAATTCTTGTCCGTAAGCGGCAGTTGGGCCAGATCGTCGAGCGTCCAAAGATCATGCGGTTTGACGCCCGCGGCGGCAAAACGCCTCGTCCAAAACTGGTTGTGCGGAAGCACCTCGGCAATCAAGTGACGCAGCCTCGATTCCTGGCGTTCTTTCAATTCGTCGCGGTTGAGAGATTCCGGAAGCTTCTGCGTCATTGTTTGATTTCCCGCCGGGTGCATTTCCGGCAGCCCCGTTGAAGATACCGCAACGAGCAGAGCCGCTACTAGCGGCAAACTCTCCCAAAGGTCGGGGTATCTGTAGCGGCCAGCGGCCCACATTCGGGACGGCCATTCCGATTTCATCGTCAATTGGCACAGCAATTTTCGTTCGTTTTGGCGTTCCGGCCGCCGGTCGGGCGAAGGCTCAAGTCGTTCCATTCGGCGCGTCGATCAAAGGTCAGCGCCGGCGGAAAGGTCCGTTAGCGGACCCTCACGCGCGAAAGCAATTTTCGCCCAGTCAATTCTCCAGGGAAATCGGCATCCATGACAGTGGAGAGCGGCAAAGAGAACTTCCGGCTCGGCTTCCTGACTGCCATTGAAGTCCCCGAGCGAGGCTTTGTCGGCGGCCTGCTCGTCACGAATCACTTCGGCCGCCCGCTGGAATTTCAGTGCACAGCCCCCTTGAAGCCGAACCGGGCCCAGGAAATTCTGTACGGGCCGACGCTGGTCCCTTACGTGCTGGGGGATTTGATCGGTCGCACGCTCATCGAAAAAGTGGGCGTTAAGCCGCACCTTATCCTGACGGAACGCAACGATCTGCTCCCGATGCGCGACCTCGTGACCATCCCAGTCGCGTGTGTGGATGAACAGACAGCATCGGAAGTGGCGTCGGCCTCCGCGGATCATCCCGGCGAAACCGAGATCGTAACCGAGCCTTCAACGTGCCGGCTGGGCCGCCAGACTCTCAGGTTTCACGCAGCCCATGCCGACGATCAGGCCGTCGCGAAAAAGGGAGCCGCCTCGGTTCCCAACGATGCCGACCTCCGCGAGCCCTTCGAGCGGGTCCGCGAAGCACTCAACGAGACAGCGCAAGCTGGAGCCGCACGGTGACCGAATTGGGTGCACCAGACGATCCGGTGGGATGTCGCGAAGTCCCGTTGGGGCTTGGCACCGACATTTTTTCTGCCGGCGTGAACGGCGCCCTGCACCGGACCCCGCCAGTCGACGCTGCGGCCTTGTCGCTCTTAGAACGAACGTTGATCAACCCGGTCTGGAAAGCGCGGCGTCCGAGGATCGAGACCTTCGGCGTGACATTTCCGGAGGGCGTGATCCTCATGCCGCCCAAGGCTGAGGCGACCGACCGCAAAGAGCCGCTGCGGCGCCTCGACCCGCCGACCGATGCCGCTGCGGAGCCACAGGTCGGTCCCCCGAAGCCACCGCGGCGGACAAAATTACGGCCGCCGGCAGACGCTCTCACTCTCCAAGACCGCCTGTTTTACTTGTTGCAGCCACCGCTGGAATCGTGGCTGGCCGGGCAAGAGCTGGTGATGCCCTTCGAGCCGTTTCCGTTTCAATACGAAGGCATCGCTTGGCTTTTTTCGCAGAAATCGGCCCTTTTGGCCGACGAGATGGGCCTGGGCAAAACGATGCAGTCGATCACGGCCATTCGCCTGCTCATGCGCAGCGCCCAGGCCCGCCGCGTACTTTTGGTGTGCCCCAAACCGCTGATCCCCAACTGGACCCGCGAGTTCAAATTGTGGGCGGAAGAACTTCCCGTGATGGTCCTGGAAGGCGACGCCAGCCGCCGCCGCATGCTGTGGACCATGCCGGGCATCAACGTGCTCATCGCCAATTATGAACTTATGTCGCGCGATCTCGAGGACTTTGGCGGCGAGGAAATTCCGCGGTTTGACCTGCTCGTGCTCGACGAGGCACAAAGAATCAAAAACCGCGAATCGCGGACGGCCCAGGTCGCCCGATCGATTCCGCGGCGAAGAAGCTGGGCCCTGACCGGCACGCCGATCGAAAACCGGCCCGAAGAACTCGTCTCGCTCTACGAATTCATCGAGGTCGTTCCGCCTCGCGCCGAATGCGATTTGAAGCAATTGCAGCGGCTCTCGAAGACGTACATCCTGCGGCGTACGAAAGACCTCGTCCTCACCGACTTGCCGCCTCGACTCGACCGGGACGAGTACCTCGAACTAACCCCCTCCCAGCAACACGCCTACAAAATCGCCGAAAAAGAGGGCATTATTCACCTCGACGAACTGGGCGAATCGATCTCCGTGCAGCACGTTTTCGAGCTTGTATTGCGGCTGAAGCAGATCACAAATTTCGATCCGCTCACCGGCGACAGTGCGAAACTGGAACGCCTGCTCGCCGAAATGGAGGAAATCGCCCAAAGCAACGGCAAGGCGATCCTCTTCAGCCAATGGACCAAATCGCTCGACTGGCTGAACGACCGGCTGCAACCCTTCGGCCCGCTCGTCTACCACGGCGGCGTCCCCACGCCCAAACGCGAACCAATCCTGAAGCAGTTCAAAGAGGACCCCGACAAGCACCTGCTGCTGATGAGTTACGGCACCGGCGCGGTCGGCCTCAATCTGCAGTTTGCCGGCTATGTTTTTTTGTTTGATCGCTGGTGGAACCCGGCCGTCGAGGATCAGGCCATCAACCGGGCCCACCGCATCGGCCAGAAAAGCCCGGTGATCGTCACCCGCTTCATCTGCAAGGACACCATCGAAGAGCGAATCGACCTCGTGCTGCGGCAAAAGCGGGAGCTCTTCCAATCGGTTCTGGGCGACGGAAAAACAACCAACGCCTCGCTGAGCCTCACCGCCTCGGAAATCTTCGGCCTGTTCGATCTCAAATCGCGCGACACCAAACGATCGATCCCTGTCCCGCCCCCCGTTCCCCAAGCGGCCGACGAAGGCACCATCGCGGCCTGATTCATTGCAGGAGACCAAGGCCGTGTCTGCTGTCATCCCCAAGCCCCGGCCCAACTCCGGCGACGGCAGGCCGCCGTTGATACTCCGAATTTTGATCATCGTGCTGGGAACGGCCGCCTTTTTTTTGCTCGAACACGAGGTTTCGACGGGCGCGACCAAACACGTTGACGAGGAAATCCTTCGCTCGTTGCGACAACCGGAAAACCCAGCCATTCCCCGCGGCCCGATCGCATTTCGTGAGGCGGCCCGCGACATGACCTCGCTCGGCGGATACGCCTTGTTGATCCTGCTCGTGGCGACGGTCACCATTTTTTTGCAGTGTGACGGAAAGGTGGGAGCCGCCCGGTTCCTCCTCGCGACGGTCATCAGCGGCTACCTCCTGCAAAAAGGCCTCAAAGCGCTCATCGGCCGGCCGCGACCCGAAGTCGTGCCCCACCTCATGCCGGTCGATTCCACAAGCTTTCCCAGCGGCCATTCGATGATGTCAGCCATCGTTTTTTTGTCGTTGGGCGTGATTTTGAGCCGTCTGGAAGTGAACCACCCGCGGCGGCGCGTCTATTTCATCGGGGTCGCCCTGCTCATAACCGGCCTGGTCGGACTCAGCCGCATGTATCTCGGCGTGCACTACCCAACCGACGTGCTGGCCGGTTGGACCGCCGGACTCGTCTGGGCCTCCCTCTGCTCCCTCATCGCCGAACGCCTCCAACGCCACGGCGCAATCGAAACCGAGCGCTGACTC
>CAYWOV010000263.1:0-5388 GCA_964459965.1 uncultured Planctomycetaceae bacterium
CTCCAAAATTCCGAGAGCGGGGATGAGCTTATACTATTGGCCAAATGCGACGCCACAGGGAGAGTTCCGGGAGCGGTCGTCCCCGAACTCGACGAGGCGCTGGCCTACCTGCGCGACCTGTCGAAGACCAACGAGTGATTCCCGGCCGGCAAATGGGCCTATTTTTCTTTTCGCTTTAGTTCGGCATCGTGCTCTTTGAGGAACCCCTGGATCGTCTCCGCGAAACCGAGCAACCGTTCCCATTGCTCAACATAAAGCGTGACGGGCATCCGCTGCAGGCCGTAGACGCTGATGGCCCCCTTCTGGCTGACCTTACAGTAAAGCACGCCTCGCTTTGGCGGCTCGTCGACAAGCAGCTTGGACGCCTCCTCGATTGTCATTTCTCCCGATTTGACTTTGGCCAGAACATCCTCTTTCTTCACGGCGTCATTCTCCTTGGACGGGCCGGCCGAAAGGACGGATCGGCATCAAACCGAACCCGTATGCGACCGTTGAATCAAACCGGCCGCGCATCCGCGGCGATGTGGGCTTATTCTGGAAGTGGCCGAACCGCCTGTCCAGCCTGCGCAGCTTACTTGGGACTGTTTTGACCGTGTCAGTTTTGTAAGAAGGGGATCGCTCGTTGACCGAACTTTTGATCGGCCATTACAATTTCTGCTTGTTGTCGAACTTCTCTGCCACGAACGCATCGTCGCCCCATCAGAGAGGCCGCTGAGCCGTGGCTTTTCTTCAGATCGTCAAAGGAAGCCGTCCCGGGCAGATTCTGGAATTGCGCGGCGAGCGCATGGTGCTGGGACGCCATCCGAGCTGCGAGATCGTGCTCGATAACGCGGCCATCAGCCGACAGCACGCTCAGATCACCAACCGGCACGGACAATTTTTCCTCGAGGATCTGCGGAGCCGCAACCGAACGTACCTCAACGGTAATCCGGTCGACGAACGGACCCCTCTAGCCGACGCCGATGAGGTCAAAATCTGCGACGTCGTTCTGCAGTTCTTCGCCGCACAACACCCCCCCATTCCCGAACGAGGCAGCGACGACAGTTCCCCGTCGGCTTCTGTCGCGACAGCGGCGGATCTCAGTCCGCCAAAAACGATTCTTGACGGCCTTTCCGCGGACGATGCGGAAGACGTTCTCATGCAGTCGTCGATTATCACGACGCTCAATGCCAAGACGGCCGCCACGCAACGGCTGGGAGTCAAGCCGGAGGCCAAACTCCGTGCCATCCTTGAGATCAGCAATTCGCTGGCGCGAACGCTCAAGCTGGACGACGTGCTGCAGGGCCTGCTCGACGGATTGTTCAAAGTCTTCCCGCAAGCCGACACCGGGTTCGTCATCTTGGCCGATCGTGAGGACGGCAAGAGGCTCGTGAAGGCTTCGCAGGCGCGCGGAGGCGAGGCAACGGGCTCCGTCCGCATTTCCAACACAATTGTGAAAAAGGTGATGGAGAGCAGCGAGGCGATCCTTAGCGCCGACGCCCTCGAGGACAGCCGCTTCAATGCCAGCGACAGCCTGGACGGACTGAAGATCCGATCGATGATGTGCGTGCCGCTGCTCGACAAGGAGGGACGCTCGCTGGGAGTGATCCAACTCGATACCAAGAGTCTTCGCCACCAATTTACTCAGACCGATCTCGATGTCCTGGTCAGCGTCGGCGCGCAGGCCAGCCTGGCGATCGAGAATGCACGGCTGCACGAGGATCTGCTGCAACGGTCGGATATCGAGCGCGAGCTGCGGTTCGCCACCCAAGTCCAGCTCGGCTTCCTTCCCGAGAAGCGTCCGAGTCCGCCAGGTTATGATTTCTTCGACTATTATGAGCCGGCTCTCCGTGTGGGCGGCGACTACTTCGATTACGTGGCCATGCCGGACGGGCGAATTGCGATCGGACTGGCGGACGTCGCGGGGAAGGGAGTGCCAGCCGCCTTGTTGATGGCCCGGCTGTATTCGGCCGTCCGCCTGCATCTCTTCACGCAGCCCACGCCAGGGAAAGTGCTGTCCGCGTTGAATGAGGAGATACTTACGCAGGGAATGGGACACCGATTCGTCACCTTTGTCCTGCTGATGCTCAATCCCGAAACGCACGAGCTCACGATTGCTAACGCAGGCCACCTGTCGCCAATTCTCTGTTCGGCAAAGGGGAAAGCTGCCTCAATCGGCCGAAAAGAGTCGGGCATGCCGTTGGGAATCCGGACGAAACAACAACACGGCGAATTGAAACTCCAAATCGAGCCGGGAACGACCCTCACTGTCTACACGGATGGCATCACGGAGGCGATGAATCCGGCACACGACCTTTTCGGGCGCGTCCGACTTGAAGAGATGATCGCCACGCATGCGACGTCCGCCGAGCAGCTCGTCAAGACGATCGTCACCGAAGTGGACCGATTTTGCGGTAATCGGCCGCAACGCGACGACATGTGCGTGGTCTGCCTGCGGCGGTCGGCCGATTCGGCCGCGTCGATGGGTGACGAGTCGACCGACTTGTCCTGACGCGCTTGTCGATTTCACTCTTCGGACAAGTGAGACGCATCTCGCCGCCGGGGGCTGTCGGCACAAAACGCGTCCCGGTATACTTGCAAAATAATGTCAGAATTTCACGAAATTGACGGCGTACGGCTTTATCTTGGCCCCCCCGATACTTCAGAAGGAAACTGGATCGGACAGCGAGAGATTCTCAAGCAGATCCTCGCTTGCTGGCTGGTTGTCGATCCGAAGGATCTTCCGCTAACGCCGCGGATCATTGGACCTCCGGGAATCGGTAAGACAACACTGGCGATGGCCGCGGCAGGGGAACGGTCGCAACCCCTGTTCGTTTATCAATGCACGGCCGACACGCGGCCGGAAGACCTGCTCGTCACGCCAGTCTTAGGGGAAAGTGGCACGATCAAGTACCACGCTTCTCCCCTGGTGACCGCCATGATCCGCGGCGGCGTGTGCGTGCTCGACGAGGGCAATCGCATGAACGAAAAGTCGTGGGCGAGCCTGGCACCGCTCTTGGACCACAGGCGTTACGTCGAGTCGATTGTCGCGGGAATCGCGATTCCGGCACACCGCGACTTCCGCTGCGCCGTGACGATGAACGACGATGAATCGACCTTCGAGATTCCGGACTACATCCAGAGCCGCTTGCAGCCGACGCTGCCTCTATCGCACCCGTCCCGCGAGGATGAACTGGCGATCCTCAAGTATCATTTGCCGTTCTCGGATCTGGAAATGCTCAACCTGACGGTCGAATTCTTGCAGAATTCGCACCAGCTCAAGCTCGATTTTTCCACGCGAGACGGAATCAACGTGTTGCGGTACGCCCTCAAGCGGATCGCCCAGGATCCGAAACATCCGCTCGGCAAGGACCAGGCCTGGCGGGAGTCGCTCTTTAGCTGCCTGGGAGACGAAGCGCTCGATCTAAAGGCCATGGCGGAGCGCAAGGCCCGCACGCTAGGCAGTAACGCGGTGCCAATGGGTTTGGGCGACTTCTTTTTCTCCCCCGATGATCCGTTGAATCCCGATTACGAGGAGGACGACGAAGAAGACGAGGACGAGAGCGAAAGCCCTTAAACCCGCGGGAGGCGTTCCGTGGGCTCGCCAATTGCGTTTCCTTTCTGAATTTCCATGCTCTGCGAATTCCTGCGAATCAGCCCGCGCATCTCCGTATTGCCCATCATTAATGGCAGCGGTGATTTTGCCGTCGAAGTGCGTCGCGCGATGCTTTCGTCCGCATTCGACTGTCTGGCGGTTCCGCTTCCTCCTTCGTTTCAAAGCGACGTCGAGCGGGCCATCGATTTTTTGCCTTCCGTGACGGCCGTCGTGCAACCGGAGCCGCTGCGCTTCGATCGCGACTGGACCGCTGAGGAAACCGAGGAGACCGAGTCGGGCCTCGCCACGAGCTACGTCCCGATCGACCCTTGTCAGGGGGTCATCGCGGCCATCCGTATCGCCTTGGGCGAGCAGATTCCGCGGGCGTTTATCGATCTGGAAACGGCCGAATTTGAACCCATGGGGGCCGTCCTTCCCGACCCCTATGCCCTCAAACGGGTTTCTTCCGAGAGATTCGCCGCGGCTGTGCTACCGGCCATACCACGCCCCGCCCGCCAGCAGCAGGCGGCGCGGTGCCGCACGATGGGGGCTCGCCTTCGTGAGCTTGAATCACGACATCATTCGATCCTGCTGGTCTGCTCGATCATGGATTGGCCCTGGATCCGAGAGGCGTATCAAGAGTCTTCGGCCGCCGAAGAGGACGACGACGTCGAACCCACGCAGATCCTCGCGGTCAACCCGGCAACGCTCGTCTTCCTCCTTGGCGAACTTCCTTTCGTGACGGCACAGTACGAACAGGCACGCGCGAACCTCGACGATGACGAGAATCTGTCGATCGACGGCGTGAAAACTTTGCTCCTCGCCGCTCGCGATCATTACCGCCATGACCTCAAGTCGCGGGCTCGCTCCGTGACGCCGAAACTCATGTCGGCGTATTTCCAATACGTGCGGAATTTGTCGCTCGTGGAACGACGATTGACGCCCGATTTGTACTCGCTCATCCTCGGGGCACAGCAGATCTTTGGTGACCAATTTGCAATCCACCTCGCCGAAGCAGCCCGCGAATATCTCGATGCCGGCGAAAGCCCTTTTCCGCCATTGCAAATGGGGATCGACCGCGCCCGGCTGCCCGACGGTGACATGGTGCGGATGAAGAATCGTCTCGCCGGTCAATCGGTCGTTTGGCGGAAATGCGAGTTGCGGCCCCGTCCTCCGAAACCGGAACAGCTCAAGTGGCTCATGCGCTGGAACCCCTATTCGCAGTGCAGCTGGCCGCCCGAGGATGTCGCGATTGAACGGTTCCGCACGCATGTGAAAGACACCGCGCTGGCTCTGCTTGGAAACGATTTGGCTCGCACGGAGAAGTTCAGCGCGAGCCTGAAGGATGGGCTCGATATCCGCGAGACGCTGCGGAATTGGCATACCGGCGAGCTTTATGTTCGCGTCTATCCGCCGACGAGAGGGAACCTCGATTGCGTGATCATCCTGTTCGACTCGCCGGCCGACCCTCGCGACTATCCGTGGCGGATCACCTGGCATGCCGAGCACCACGACGAATCGACCCTCTCCTTCTTCGCGACCGACTTCATGAAAGACGTCGTCGGACCGGGGATCGCCGCGGCCAGCTACGGCGGAGCCGCGTTCCTCTTCCCTCCACGGCCAATCAAAGATATCTGGCGTGACCGGCGGTTTGACTTTACGGACACGCTCGAAGAACGGTTGATCGCCGCCGGCTGCTACCATAGCCGGGAGCGGCACGTCGCCCTGCTGAGCGCGGCGCCACCCGGTCCGGGGATCAGGCGTCTGGCCCGCAAATTCCACCGGAAGCTGATCCACCTTCCCCTGAGCCGATT
>CAYWOV010000264.1:0-5365 GCA_964459965.1 uncultured Planctomycetaceae bacterium
GGGCGGATGCTCAACACGATCTCGACCGACGACGCGTACGTCAACGGCCATGTCTCTGCGGTTGCCGCGCGCGTGCCGGGCCAGGTGATGAAGGTTTTTGTGGATGACAACTACCGCGTGCGCAAAGGGAACTTGCTCGTCCAATTGGACAAAGAGCCGTATCGCATCCAGGTCGCGCTCAAAAAGGCGACTTATGAAAACGCCGAGGCCAGTCTGCAGGTGGCGCGTGACGAGTTCCACGGTCTGGTCTCGCAGGCGCGCAGCAATCGCTTCAAGCTCCAGCATGCCATCGAGGACGTCGATAACCAGGTGGCCCTGCTGCGGGCCAACATCGCCAGCCTGAAGACGCGTCGCGCGACGCTGGTGCGAGGCAAGGCCGACTACGACCGCGCCATCGCGCTGCAGAAAACGCCCGGCGCGATCGCCCCGCAGGATGTCGACAAATTTCGGGAAGCGTATGACGTCGCCCAGGCGCAGGTCACCCAGGCCCTGGAGACCGTCTAGCAGATCCGCGTGGGCCTGGGGCTCCCGGCCAAGCCGCAAAAGGAAGGGGACGACGCCCTGGCGGAGGTTCCGCCCGATCTCGATCAGACGTATTCGACCGTCCGCCAGGCGCTCGCCAATTTGCTCCAAAGCGCGGCGGCCCTGAACATTCTTCAGACCTCCTACAACCAAACTCCCAAGCAAGTCATCGAGGAGTTTTACCGCCGCGATCCGGAAGAGAATCTCGACCGCATTTTGGCCCAGGTGATCCGGGACGCGCCGCCCATCAAGCAGGCCCAGGCCAAGCGCGACGCAGCCAAGGCCGACTGGGATCAAGCCGAACTCAACCTCCGCTACTGCGACGTCGTGGCCGAGATCGACGGCGTGATCACGCGGCGAAACGTCAACCCGGGCAACAATGTGCAGGCCGGCCAGGCCTTGATGGCCCTGCGCTCGCTGACAGACATTTGGGTCGATGCAAACTTTAAAGAGACCCAATTGCGCGACCTCAAGATCGGTCAGCCCGTCGATCTCGATGTCGACATGTACGGCGACCAAAAGACCTTCAAAGGACGCATCTCGGGATTCACCTATGGGACGGGTTCCACGCTCGCACTCTTGCCGCCCGAAAACGCCACCGGGAACTTCATCAAGGTCGTGCAGCGTTTGCCGGTGCGCATCGACCTGATCGACTACGATCCCGACAAGGATCATCTTTTCGTCGGCCTCTCGGTCGTTCCCTACGTCTATTACAAGGAGCCTCCAACGGGTCCGGACGCGGGCAAAGTGCTGCAGACTTTGACCGATTTGCCCACGGTCGACCCGGATAAGATTCCGTCGAATCCCGTCCCGCCCGCGTCAAAACCTGACGCGACCGATATTAAACGGGGTGAAGGAAAATCCGGGATCCCCGCGGGACCCAGCCCGTGACCTCGCTTGCGCTGGCTCCGAGCCGTCCGGCCGCAATCAACCCCTGGGTGGTGGCGGGGGCCGTGGTGATCCCCACTTTTATGGAGGTGCTCGACACCACGATCGCCAACGTGGCGCTGCGCTACATTGCCGGCGGACTCTCCGCGGCGGTGATCGACAGCGAGTGGGTGATTACGAGCTACTTGGCTGCCAACGCCACGATTTTGCCGATTTCGGGCTGGCTTTCGGCGAGGCTGGGTCGGCGGAACTACTTCATGCTGTCGATCGCCGTCTTTACGATCGCCTCCGGTTTGTGCGGGATTGCCACCAGCTTGAACCAGTTGATCGCGTTCCGCGTCGTGCAGGGTCTTGCGGGAGGCGGTTTGCAGCCGTCGAGTCAGGCGGTGCTGCTCGATGCTTTTCCTCAAGAAAAGCAAGGCGCCGCAATGACCGTGTTCGGCCTGGCCGCGCTCCTGGCTCCGGTCATCGGTCCGACGTTGGGTGGGTATCTCACGGACTACTACAGCTGGCGCTATATCTTTTACATCAATCTGCCGGTCGGAGCACTGGCCCTCGTGGCCTGCCACTTCCTGCTTGAAGACCCCCCGTATCTCAAGGCCGAGCGTGCGGAGTTGCTGAAAAGACCGCTGAATTTCGACTACATCGGCTTCGGCCTTTTGGCGCTCACGATGTCGTCGTGGGAGATCATGCTCAGCAAGGGGCAGCAGTGGGACTGGTTGGGAGACGTCTTTTGGCGCGTGCAGACGTTGCTTGTGCTCTTCGTCGTCGCACTGACGCTCCTGCTCATCCGCGAATTGCGGATCAAGAATCCCGTGGTGAATTTTCGGCCGCTCGCCGAACGTAACTTCGCCGCATGTTGCATCATCATCTTCTGCGCCTACGGAGCGCTTTACGCCTCGAGCACGTCGCTGCCCGCCTTGTTACAGACGCTGTTCGGATACGACGCCTACCATTCCGGGCTCGTCTTGTCGCCGTCAGGCATTGCGTCGATCCTTGCGCTCGTTGTCGTCGGCAGACTGCTCGGCCGGGGCATCGACGCGCGCTGGTTCATCGCGGGGGGACTGTTGGTGCTGGCAGCCAGCGCCTATTGGACCTCGCTCTTGAATCTGGAGGTGAGCCCTTGGCAGATCGTCTGGCCGCGGGTGGCCTTGATCGCCGGCCTGTCGATGACTTTTGCGCCGCTCAATGTTGCGGCCTATCTCTACACGCCGCGGCATCTGCGTGGTGCCGCCGTGGGCCTCTTTGCGTTATTGCGCAACGAAGGAGGCAGCGTTGGCACCTCCGTCGCTCAAACGATCCAGGAACGGCGAGAGATCTTTCACGAACTGCGGCTCAACGAGCATCTCGACCCGTACAACCCGGTGATGGCCGAGTTCGCGCAAAAGTCCCAGGCGGCACTCGAGCGGGTGACCGGTGATCCGGCGGCCGCCAAAAGCATGAACCTGCAGCTGCTCGACACTCTGCGACTCCAGCAGGCGTCGTCGCTGGCGTATTTCGACGTCTTCTGGGTAGTCGGCGTGATCTCTTTTGTGCTCGTCTTTCTTGTCCTGTTCATGAAGCCCTCGGCCGCCGAAAAAGGGGCGCACGTCGGGGCCGAATAAGTATCTGCTTGTTGCCCAAGCTATCCAATCTGCCAATATTGACTGGCAAACGGTCGGCCACTCGACAATTGGTCGCGTAGTGATCTTCCCATTCGTTGGGTTCAGCATTCAATCGCGCACTTGCGTGTAACGCATCTGTCACAAAATTTTTGTGACAAATGCGTTACCAGAGAAGAGAAGATGAGAGAAAAGAAGATGATGAGAAGAGAAGTGGGGAGCAGATGAAGAGAGAAGAAGATGAGAACTCGGAGCCGCTGCGCAGCCTCCGAGCCGTCTACTCCTTCATCTGAGCCTTCAATCCACACCATGTTCCATGTTGAGGCGGTGCTCGATACCGGATTGGGCTAGATTGGCCACCTGGAGTGGCGCGGTCGGCGGGAATCAGAAGTTGGAGAGAACCCCGTGTTCCGGAGCATCCTGGCCGTGATCGTCGGTTATGCCGTGTTCGCCGTCTCGGCGGGTGCGCTGTTTCACCTGACCGGCCAAAATCCCCACGGCGAGGCCTCGGTGCCGTTTATGATCGGTGCTACCCTGTATGGCTTCGCCTTCGCTCTCCTGGGCGGCTACGTCAGCGGCTGGATCGCAAAGCGCCGCCCCCTGGCTCACGGCGTGGCCGTTGCCGTGGTCCTCGCGCTGGGTGCGGCCGTGTCTCTGTTCTTCACGCTGGGCAGGGGCCACATTTGGTCACAAGTTGCCGCCCTGGCAGCAATGGCCCCGGCAGCGGCAATCGGCGGCTGGCTTCGTGCTCGAGTGGTTGGGCTGCCCGTGGCCGCCACCGCTTCCAAATCGGCCGGCTAAGATGAATGTCCGCCGCGTTTTCCCGGCAATAGGAAAAGAGCCATGGCTGAAACGTTCTCGAAGCAATGTCCCCGGTGCGGGTCTGAGAATCGGAGGTATGGCGACCTCATGAGCTTCGGACCGACGAGGTTTCGGCCTAAAGGTTTTTGGACCCTATTGTCCGACTCGGTCGACGCGGTCGCATGTCAGAACTGCGGACATATTGAACTGATACTCCGGCCTCCGCCTCGCAAAGATGCGAATTGAATCTCAGGCAGTCGTTCTCGGCGACGTCAGAGACGCATAATAGGTTCCAGGACGCATAAAAGGTTCGAGGAGCCCATTGACGCGACCCGACCCGGCGTCGAATGAGCCCCGAGGGTTATTTATGGAAGACTCTAGGCTTTGTATCCGAGACTGCGTAATCCCCGGGGACTATCGTTGCCCGATCTGCGGCGAGGGGTTCATCTTGGTCGGACACGACCCCGTTGTCACGCTCGTCACCACCACTCATCCCGTCTGCAAGCAGTGTTGCGAGAGATTGGCCCCGCGGCTGTCGGCGGTGGTCGCCTTGTGGAAAGGCGCTTCTGCGGAACAACGCTGGCCGATCACGCTGTCGGATCGCAGCAAGGACGAGAACGAGCAGCCACGTCCGCCCGATGCGCACCGTCATGCGCCGACGGACTAGCCGCGCCGGCCTACCGATCGGAGATTCACTCCCGACCTCTTCATTTCCCCCGGCCCATCGGCGTCACTTGGCAGGGCGCGACACCACCGGCTTCAGAATTTCGCCCAGGACATCCGGCCGTTCCGGGTTACGCACCAACTCTAGATAGCGCAAGCCGTCGGCATAGTCGACGGTCACGGTGCGGAATTGCTCGCTGTCCAGCACCAGGAACTCGATTTTGCGTCGGGCGACGCTGTCGGCCAGAGCGTCGTCCAGGCGTTCGCGGCTGAATTTCTTGCTGTTGACACCGATCACCTGCAGACCCGGGGCAACGCCGGCCTTATCGCCGGGCAGACCCGGGGCGACGTCCGTAATCCGGCCATCGCTGCGGAAGGTGAGTCCGAGAGAGTCGCGGGCCGACAGCAGAGTGCCGCCCTCCCGTTGCTGGAGTGAGTCGAGATAGGCCGGGGTTTTGGTTGTGTACTGGAGCCGATAGCCACAGCGGCCGACGACATCCAGCGGCAGCCCCTCTTGCGTCGCGGTCACACGACGGGCGAAAAAAGCGTCCCAGTCGTAGTCGGCGAGCTGCTTCAGATCCTGCACGATTTCCGGCAGGTCATACGGCACGACGTGGGCATCGGGACGGGCCTTGGAACGGTTCGCGCCGAGAAACTTCTTGCAAAAGTCGTCCAGGTTGTGCTTGCCCTGCGAAAGGTCGCGGAGGATGGCGTCGGCCTCGAGCCACAGTAACGCTCCCTCAGGGTAGTAGTCCTGGCTGCGGCGGAGGTCGTTCCAGTTCGCACTGGCGGCACGCAGGATGGGGCTCGCCACCGCCGTGTCTTCCAACGGACGCCACTGCCGGCCTTGCCGCCGTATGAGCGTGCCGAGTTGCGCGGCCAACATCTCG
>CAYWOV010000265.1:0-5358 GCA_964459965.1 uncultured Planctomycetaceae bacterium
ATTACGCTCAAGCTCGGGCCGCTTTCTACGCCGGCAACTATCAGGAAGCACTGAGCAACATCGAACGCGCCGCAATGGCCGCGCCGGGCAACGAAGACGTCCATCAGTTTCACGCGCTGGTCTTTTTCGCCCTGGGCGATTACCAGAGGGCGGCAGCTGTTGCACACACCGTGCTCGACAAGGGCCCGGGCTGGAATTGGCCCGTTATTCAATCGTTCTATCCGTCGCCCGACGTTTACACCAAACAGCTTCGTGCGCTCGAGCACACCGTCGCCGAGCGCCCGGATCAGGCGGCGCCGCGATTTCTGCTTGGCTATGAGTACCTGACACTGGGACATTTCAAGTCGGCCGACCGACAGTTCCAGAAGGTCGTCGCGCTTGAGCCGCGCGACACGCTGTCGAAGAACATCTTGAACGGGCTCAGCAACTCGGCGGCCGTTAAGTCCAACGCAGTTCCTTCGAATGCGGATAGCCAGCCGACAGGGTCTGGCGGTCCGGTGGGTCAGCCGGCGGGCAATGGCACGCCGGCAGGGACAGGGATCACGTCGACGTCTCCGAGCGGCGGTCCCTCTGGGATGCCGCCCGTGCCGCCAAGTCCGCCGACGAACCCGGGCAGCTTGAGCGGCGCGATGCCGGCGATCACAGGCTCTTGGAAGGCTTCGCCCGCACCGGGCGTGACGATCCAGGTAACCCTGCAGCCGGATAAGCACTTCAGCTGGAAGTTCAGCGAAAACGGGCAAAACAACGACTTCACGGGCACCTATACTCAGCAAGGCAACGAGCTGATTTTAACCCGTGATCAGGACGGCCAGAAAATGGATGGCGTCGTGACGATGAACGACAACGGCGGCTTCCGGTTCCGTTTAAAGAACACGGATCCGAACGACGTCGGGCTGGAGTTCGCGAAATAACTCTAGCCGACCGCTTGTCGCGGAAACGCGACATCGTGTCGTCAATTTGCCGACATTTATTCGACGAGGCGCCTTTATTCAGGCGCCTCGTTTTTCTTTGCGCCGAAAATCTTGTCGTGCAAATCGGTCGTCCATCCGCGGATCGTCGAGCGGAGCGACTCGAAACTCGTGCGCCCGAGGACCTCGACCAGCGAGGCGTGATTATCGGTCCAGAGAACGAGACGGCCATCGTCGTCTGCGTCGGTCACGTCGCGAATTGCCTCGGCATCGAGCGGCTTGGGATCGGCCGCGACCAGGATCCACTGGCTGCTGTAACCGCCATACGATGTGTCGTCGGAATGAATGTTGGCCGTCGTCAGATGGTGGTGCTTGGCGATTGCGTCCACCACGGGCTTGAGGTCGAAGTGTCGATTTGAAACGTGGACGGCGATGACCCCCTGCGGCGCCATGTGCCGCAGATAAATTCCAAACGCCTCCACCGTCAACAAGTGCACGGGGATGGCATCGCCCGCGAACGCGTCCAAGACGAGCACGTCGAAATTCTGGGGCAACTCGCGATCGAGGCTGAGCCGCGCGTCTCCGAGGATGACCTCGACATTGCCGCGGCAATCGGAGAGATAGTGGAAGTATTTCCGGGCCAGCCGCTCCACCGTCGGATTGATCTCGTAAAACTGAAAGTGGTCGCCGGGCCGGGCGTAAGTAGCGAGTGTGCCGATTCCCAAACCCACGAGACCGACGCGGCGGGGCTTTTGTCCCGGGTGATCTTTCAAGAGGAGCCCAATTGCCGATTCGGGGCTGTAGTAGGTGGTTGGAACGGCGCGGAGCTCGGGCTTTTCGTATTCGAACCCATGGGCGATGCGGCCGTTCACCAGGCGAACGGTCGGCTCATCCGCGTCGTCGTAGAGGGCATCGTCTCGATTGACGCGGAGCACACCGTAAAATGTCCGCTTCACATCGATGAGCGATCCGTCCTTTTGCCTCGCCTCGTCGGCAAGGGCGACGCCGAAGACGCTGAGCGTCAGGAACATGACGATCCAAACCGGGCGCGGGCGGCAACGAAAGTAATGGCTCTGTTTGTCGGTTCCCAGCACAATCAACATCAGCGCCGCGCACGCGAACAGGCCCAGATGCAGCTCGTAATAGCCATTGAAGACGAGCGGCGCGACAACTCCCACGAAGATGCCTCCGGCCGCTCCTCCTGCCGCGATTACCAGGTAAAACGACGTCAAATGTACGGAGTCCGGCTTCCGCCGCACGAGTTCCCCGTGACACACCATCGCGCACACGAAGAACGCGGCGAAATAGGCCAATAGCTGCAGGGCAAAGGTGACCGACGCGCCGGTGCGAAGAACTGGGTAAAGGGCGGCGAGCGCCAAGACCGCCGCCGGCATCATGATTCGCCGCGAGTACCACCAATCACTGTCGAAACAAAGAATGAACGACAAGAGGTACAGCGTCAGAGGCAGCACCCACAGAAAGGGAACACTCGCCACGTCGAGGCACACCTGGTTCGTCGTTGCCAACAGCAACACCGACGGCACCATCGCCAGCGCAAACCACAACAGCTTCGTCCACTGAGACGGCGCGGCGCTGCTCGCCGGCTGTTGCGGGTCGGCGACCGCAATTCCAACCGTTGATCCCGCGACGTCGGCAGGGACACCCGCGGTCGCCAACGTTTTTTGGCGGGCCCGGCGGGCGACGATCCACGCGCAGGTGCCGCATAAGATGGCAAAAGCGACAAAGCTTCCTGACCACAAGTACGCGAGCGTCTTTGTCGCCAAGGTCCATTCGAAAATCACCGGAAAGGAAATCAGCGCCAATAGCGAACCGACATTGGAGAGCGCGTACAACCGATAGGGAGAGCGGCCCTCATGGACGCGACTGAACCAGCCCTGGAGCAGGGGCCCTGTTGCCGAGAGCACAAAAAAGGGGAATCCCACCGTCGCTCCCAAAACGAGCACGATCCGCGAAATGGGCTCGACGTCTCCCGACGGCTTCCAGCCCATGTTGGGGATGATCGGCAACGCCAGCACGGCGACGAGCAACAACGCGGTGTGCAGGACGGCTTGGGCCGATGGCGAAAGCCGGCTGACCGTCAGGTGCGCATACAAGTAACCGCCGAACAGAAGGATCTGGAAGACGAGCATGCACGTCGTCCAGACGCCCGGCGTGCCGCCGAACCAGGGCAGGATGAACTTTCCGATGAGCGGCTGGATCTGAAACAGAAGAAACGCGCTGAGAAAAATCGTCAGCGAGTAGACCACCAACGAGCCGATGCCGCCGCCGGTTGTCGGGATGCGGTTCGGAGCCGTTGTCTTTGGATCGCTTTGAAGTGATTTGCCCAGCGCCCGGGGGGCTGCCGGGTCGTCTGACATGGGATGAGCCTGCAAGCGTGAATCCCTTCGCTACACGGGCGGCCTCGCCGCCGTCGGTTATCCTTCAGCCGAACTTTCGTGACTCAACTTGCGTCTAGTCCGACGAGATATGCTGCAGCATATCTCACAAGCGGCCCTCAGTCGCGGGAGATGCCGCAGTTCGGCAAAAATCGCTGCAGAGCGTTGACGCCGTCTTCCAGGACGCTCGTTCCCCTCAGGTCGAGCCGCTTCAATCTGTACAGGCCCCTCAAGAACAACAGGCCTGAGTTCGAAACTCCGCGGCAAAGCGGGAGGCTGAGATTTTCCAATGTGGAAATCTTAGCGATCTGCTCCAGGCCGACGTTGGTGATTTTTGGACCGCTCAGAAACAGGCTCTTCAAGCTCGGCAGGTTGACGAGACGCCGGAGTCCGGTGTCGGACACTTTCGTGCCGCGCAGGTCGAGCCAGGCCAGCTTCGGCAATTCCGGCATGGCGTCGCGCCATGAGTCGGTGATTTTCGTATTGCACAAGTCGAGGACTTCGAGCTTCGTGAGACCGCCCAGGTGGGCCAATCCGGCATCGGAAACGTTGGCGCCATTGAGGCTCAACTGCTTGAGATCGATCATCCATTTCAGATGCTCGACTTCCTTGTCGGTGAACACGGTCCCCTTACCGAGGCTGACCGCCAAAGCGTCGCCATTTTCGTCGAGACGAATGCGCACGCCGATTCGCTCCAGCTCGGCGCGGGCCTTTAGTTCGGAATCGACAACGTCGGCCGTGCCGGCGTCCGTTTTGACAACGCAACGGGGAATGGCCCGTTTGACTTTGCTCATCCCCCCGTCGGTCACCTTGGTGCCGACCACCGAAAGAGCACGCAGCTTGCGCAGCCCGGTCAAGAGGCTGATGCCCACGTTCGTGATCGGCGTGCAGGCAATCGACAGACTTTCGAGATTTGAGAGTTGGGCGAGGTGCGCGCAGCCGGCATCGGTGATTCGCGTGTAAGCCAGACTCAAGTTTTTGAGTTGTGACAAGCCCCGCAAATGCGCGACCCCGTCATCGCCGACGTTCGTACCGCTTAGGAAGAGGACCTCCAAGTTTTTCAGTCCGGCCAAATGCACAAAGCCTGCATCAGTCACCCGCGTGCTTTCGAGCGAAAGGCGGTTGAGCCGTCTGAGCGATTTGAGATGCTCAAGCCCCGCATCGCCGACCGCCGTAAACGCGAGGCCGAGATTCTCGAGTTTCGACATCCCCTCGAGGAACTGCATGCCCTGGCTGCCGACGCGTGTCCCGCTGAGAAAGAGCACGCGAAGATTCTTGAGACCCCGCAGGTGTTCCAATCCCTCGTCGGTCAGCCGCATGGAGACGAGCGTCAACTTTTCCATCGCGGTCAACTTGGCAACCGTTTCCATTCCGGCGTCGGTGACGGGTGTATTCGCCAGGCCGAGTTGTTTGAGGGCCGTCAGCGATTCAAGCTTCGCCAGTCCCGCATCGGTGATGGCCGTCTTTGCCAACGACAGATTGGAAAGGTTCCTCAGGCGGCCGACCGCGTCCATTCCCTCATCGGTGATCTTGGTCCGGGCCAAAAACAGTTCGGTCAGTTTTGTGAGCCCCTGGATATGGTGCAGACCTGCATCGGTGACACGCGTGGCACGCAGGTCGAGCACCTGCAGTTTGGTCAATTCCTTGAGATGCACCATGCCGGCGTCGGTGACGCGCGTGCCGGAGAGCCCGAGCGAAACGAGGCCGGTCAAGCCGCGCAGGTGGGCCAGCCCCCCGTTGTCGACGCGTGTTTGGCTCGCCAGCAGCGACTTGAGATTGGCGAGCCGCATCAAGCGGGCAAGGCCGGCTCCCGTGATCCGCGTCCCGGAAATCCAGATTTGCTCGAGATCCGTCATCTCTTTGAGATGTTCGAGCCCGGCGTCGGTAATCGAGGTGCCCCGCAGGTCGACTCGTTTGACGCCCGGGACGTGGCGGACGACTTCGAGCGATCGATCGTCGACGTGTGATCCGCTGAACTGAACGGAGCGGCCTCCCATGTCATCGTACGGAGAGAAAGCCACACCAAGTTGTTCCAGTGCGACGATGGCATCCCG
>CAYWOV010000266.1:0-5350 GCA_964459965.1 uncultured Planctomycetaceae bacterium
TCCGCTCGGGCACCAACGACCTCGACGCGATCGACTACGTCGAGATGTTTCTCGACGACGAGAAGCAGGTCAATCCGGACGATCTCAACGATCTGTATGTCCTCATCAACTTTCGCCCGGTGGTGACGAAGAGGAATTGGCGGATGGATTGCGGGGTGGCCGGATACGACAATACCTACGGCCTGCCTCCCTTCTTTCCCACCCGGCTGCGCTTCGAGGACTACATCTACCGCCTCTGGATCCAGCAGGAGGGAATTGCCGCCGCGCATGTCGATGCGGCCCAGAACCACATCAAAAGCAACTACATGCGGAACCCGCCCGCGGCGGAGGTTTTCAACGAGGAAATCTCCAATCTGATCAAGCGGAAGATCCTCGCCACCGTCACGCGATTGGATGAGCTGACCATCGCCTTCGATTACGAGGGAGAAGTCACGGCCCAGGACGCGCAGGAAATTCTCGAAAAGATCAGCCGGCTGTACGGCCGCGCTCTGGAGACGGCCGAGACGGCAACCAGCCCGCAGCGCGCAGAGGCGGTGCGGCTGTTCGCGGCCAATCTGCAGAAGGCATTCTACGGCTTCGAGCCCGACTTCTTTCAGCAAAACCTGTTGCGGATCGTCGACGACGTGATCAGCGTCATCAAAGGCTCGATCGAGCTTTGGCCGACGCTTGTCGAAATCTGTTACTTCCAAAAGGACCGCCGGGGACTGCCCCAGGTCCGCGTCCAGAATCAGAAACGGTGAATCGGAAGGAGTCGCGTCATGCGAATTGCACAAGTCGCCCCGCTCTATGAGAGCGTGCCGCCGACACTCTACGGCGGGACCGAACGCGTCGTGTCGTACCTGACCGAGGAGCTGGTGCGAATGGGGCACGAAGTGACCCTGTTTGCCAGCGGCGATTCGCAAACGCGGGCGCGGCTCGTCCCCGGGTGTTCCCGCGCGCTGTGGCGCGATCCGAGCTGCAAAGAAACGCTCCCGCAGCATGTCAGACAGATGGAACTGGTCTTTGCCGACATCTCGCGATTCGACGTGATCCACTTCCATTGCGACTACGTCCATCTTCCTCTCTTGCGACGCCTGCAATGCCCAAGCCTCACCACGCTGCACGGCCGTGTCGACATCCCCGAGGTCCGGTCCCTCTTCGAGGAATACGCCGACATTCCGCTGGCTTCGATCTCCGAAAACCAGCGTCAGCCCCTGCCGGGCGCCAACTGGCGGGGAACCGTTCATCACGGGCTTCCGCGTGACCTGCACGCCTTCTCGAGCAGATCGGAAGGCTATCTGGCCTTTCTGGGCCGCATTTCTCCGGAGAAGCGGCTTGACCGGGCCATCGAAATCGCACGTCGCACGGGCCGCCGGCTCAAGATCGCCGCCAAGCTCTATGCGGAAGAGGACGACTATTACAGAGAGACGATCGAGCCCTTGCTGCTGGAATCGCGCGCGTTCGTCGATTTCGTCGGAGAAGTGGGCGGCCGCGAAAAGGATGCGTTTCTGGGGAAGGCCGACGCACTCCTGTTCCCCATCGACTGGCCGGAACCGTTCGGTCTCGTGATGATCGAATCACTCGCCTGCGGCACTCCCGTTATCGCGTGGCGCGAGGGATCGGTTCCCGAAGTCATCGAGGACGGAGCCACGGGATTCGTTGTCGACAGCATCGACGAGGCCGTGGCGGCCGTGGGACGGCTCCAATGGCTCGATCGAAACGATTGCCGTCGCGCGTTCGAGACGCGGTTCGATGCCGCGCGGATGGCGGAAGAGTATTTGGCCATTTATCGCCGCTTGGCGGATCGAGCATTGGAATCGACCAGCGGCAATTCCCATTTCGCCGAGCGGCTTCCCTCAACCGGATCAAACGGGGGGCGAATGAGACGGGCCGCTACGCATCCGGCCCTCCTCGGGTCGGTGCCCACTGTGTGAGCGGGTGGTCATCCGGCGGCCGAGGGTGCTGTCGAAGAGTTGGAACGTGGGTCGGGGAGGCAGGGGCGCCACGAACCCCCGGGGCTTTGCGCGGGCGTGTCTTTTGCGGCATTCCCCCTCAAAGCCCTGGGGCGTGGTGCCCGAAAACGTGACAAATCATCAGCGACCGTAAGAATGAAGGGAAAACGAACAGGAGGGAGCCGGTGATGGCCAAAGCCGAGCCGACGACGGCCCGCGGCGATCAGCCGGGAAACGGCCAGCCAGCGCCGAAAGGGCAGGCAGACGGGAGCGTGTTCCGCATCCTGGCGGCGGCCAGCCTCGCCGACGAGCGGACGCGAGTCCTCAAGCACGCCAACACGTTTGCGGTCTTCGATCATTACGGCGACATCACCCACGACGGCTTGGGTGAAGAAGGCATTTACCACGACGGGACCCGCTTCCTCTCTGGTCTCTTGCTGGAACTGGAAGGGGCTCGGCCCTTCTTCCTCAGTTCGACGGTTCGTGACGAAAACGACCAGTTGGCCATCTCGCTCACGAACCCGGACTTGCTCGACGGAGATCAGGTGAGGCTGCCGCTCGGGACGCTGCACCTGGCTGTGCGGCGATTTCTTTGGAATGGCGTCTGCCACCAGCAGCTGCGCATCAACAACCATGGATTGGGGCCGGTGAAGACATCGCTCGGCCTGCACTTCGAGGCCGACTTCGCCGACATTTTTGAAGTCCGCGGCATGAAGCGCAAAGTCCGAGGGCAGCATCTTCCTGCCGAGGTCTCACGCGATTCCGTGATCTTCGGCTATCGGGGGCTCGATGGCGTGGTCCGTCGCACCCGGCTCAAATTCGATCCGCCCCCGACCGGGCTCACGTCGTCGGCTGCCCGCATGGAAGTCGAATTGCGGCCGCAGCAGGACGTTACGTTCACGGTGTCGATCGCCTGCGAACGGGACTCGACCGTCCGCGATTCGACCGCCCGCGGTGTGCCCCACCGCGAGATGGCCGTCCGGCCCATTCCTCGCTTCGAGGAAGCCCGCGTCCAGGCGCAGTCAGACCTCGAAAAGTATAGCGCCTGGTCGTGTCACCTGCGGACTTCGAACAGTCAAATCAATGCCTGGATCAACCGGGCCGTTTCCGACCTGCACATGTTGACGACCGAGCTGCCGACTGGACCCTATCCCTATGCCGGCATCCCGTGGTTCAACACGCCCTTCGGACGCGACGGGCTGATCACGGCGCTTGAATGCCTCTGGCTGCGCCCCGATCTGGCCCGTGGCGTCTTGTCGTACCTGGCGGCAACGCAGGCGACTGAAGTGATCCCTGAAGAAGATGCCGAGCCCGGAAAGATCCTGCACGAAACGCGACAGGGCGAAATGGCCGCGGCGAAAGAGATGCCCTTCGGCCGCTACTACGGCAGCGCGGACGCCACGCCGCTGTTCGTTTTCCTTGCCGGCGCCTACTACGAGCGGACGGCCGACCGGCCCTTTCTGGAATCAATCTGGCCTCACGTCGAGGCGGCGCTCGAGTGGATCGACCGCTACGGCGACCGGGACGGCGACGGCCTGATCGAATATAGCCGCCAATCGCCGAGCGGCCTCTTGCATCAGGGTTGGAAGGACTCGGACGATGCCATTTTCCATGCGGACGGCAGCTTGGCGGAGGGCCCAGTTGCGCTCTGTGAAGTGCAGGGATACGTGTATGCCGCCTGGCGCGCCGGGGCCGCGATGGCGGCCGTCCTGGGCAGGACGGGGCGGGCGGAGCGGATGAGCCACAAGGCGGACCAACTTCAAGAGCGGTTCGAGCGGGCCTTTTGGTGCGACGAGCTATCGACCTACGCGTTGGCACTCGATGGCGACAAGCGACCATGCCGGGTGCAAACGTCGAACGCAGGGCAGTGCCTCTTCACGGGCATCGCTCGTCCCGAGCGAGCACACCAGGTCGCCCGCACGTTGTTCACGCCGGGGTCCTTCTCAGGCTGGGGCGTGCGCACGGTTGCGGTATCCGAGAAGCGTTATAACCCGATGAGTTACCACAACGGATCCGTCTGGCCGCACGACAACGCGCTTGTCGCGCTGGGACTCTCGCGCTACGGTCATGCGGATAAATCGCTGCGGATCTGGACGGGCCTGTTTCAGGCCGGCCTGTACTTCGATCTGCATCGCATGCCGGAACTCTTCTGCGGCTTTGCCCAAGACGCCGGCGAAGGCCCGGTCTCGTATCCGGTGGCCTGCGCTCCGCAGGCCTGGTCTGCAGCCTCGGTCTTCCTCTTGATCCAAGCCATCCTGCGTCTTGAGATTAACGGACCGGCAGGACAAATCCGCCTCACCCGGCCAATGTTGCCTGGCGCGCTCGGCGAGCTGCGAATCCACAACCTGCAAGTCGCCGGAGGAAGCGTCGATCTCTTAATCGTCAAACACGAACACGACGTCGGCGTCAACGTGCTAAGGCGCGAAGGCGATATCGAGATCCTGGTGGTGAAGTGAGGGAGGAGGGGAGAGGAGGGCAGAGGGAAAAAATACAGCACGCAAAGCGTGCCTCGCCTCGCTTTACCCCTCTCCCCTCTTCCCTCCCTCCTCAGTAACTCTTCAGACCATATTCCTTGATCTTCCGATACAGCGTGCGTTCGCCGATGCCGAGGAGTTGGGCGGCCTCTTCGCGTTTGCCCTCGGTGAGTTCGAGCGCCCTTTGGATGTAGTATTTCTCGACATCCGGAAGCGGGCGGCCGATGAGCGAATCGCTTCCTGGGGCAGTCGTGATTCCCGGCAGCTCGCCGTCGCGGCGGGCCAAGACGGCGATTTCCTCCGGCAGGTCGTCGACGTCTAACTGGCTGTCGGAATCGAGCACGATCATCCGCTCGATCGCGTTACGCAATTCGCGGATATTGCCGGGCCAATCGTACGTGAGCAGGGCCTGTCGGGCCGACTTGGAGATGCCGATGATCTCTTTGCCCGTGCGGGCGCAGAGTTCCTTGCGAAAGTGCTCGATCAACAGCGTGATGTCTTGTCGCCGCTCGCGCAACGGGGGCAAATAAATACTGACGACCTTCAGCCGGTAATACAGATCGCTGCGGAAGAGCTTTTTGTCGACCATCGACTGCAGATCAGAATTCGTCGCGGCGACCAGGCGGACGTTGACGTCGTGCTCATCGTTGGAACCCACGCGAGTGATCTTGCGGTCTTCCAGCACGCGCAAGAGTTTGATTTGCGTCTGCATGGGCATCTCGCCCACTTCGTCCAAGAACAAAGTACCGCCGATGGCGTACTCGAACTTGCCGATCCGCCGTCCGATCGCGCCGGTGAAGGCACCCTGCTCATGGCCGAAGAGTTCGCTCTCGAGGATGCTGCCGGGGAGTGCGGAGATGTTGAGGGGAACGAACGGCTTGTTCTTGCGGGGGCTGTTCTGGTGCAGCGCGCGGGCGACGAGTTCCTTGCCCGTGCCGCTTTCTC
>CAYWOV010000267.1:0-5344 GCA_964459965.1 uncultured Planctomycetaceae bacterium
AAACATCCGGAGTCCGCAGACGTTGTTGCACGCTTGCCGGAGAGCGAGAACTTCCCGATCGGTCTTGGCCGTATGGCGGTGTGCTACTCGGGGCAGTCCCGTTTCGAGTTCCAGTTGCCGCCGGGCCGTTACGAATTCGAAGCCAGCGGCGATCTTGCCGGGCAACTGTATGAACTGAGTCACCTTCAACGCGTGATCGTGCCCGCAGGCAGCCGCGACGTCGACGCCGGAGTTCTCGAACTCACACTCCCTCCCGCCCGTCGGAACGATCGCATTCGAGAAGCCCAGGCCAAAGGCACGTGGCCAAACGTCGATCACACCAAACTCTACGGACAGCCCGCGCCCAAGTGGCACGCGGTCGATGCCCGCGGAATTGCGAAGGACGCGCAAATCTCCGATTTCAAGGGGAAATGGGTTCTGCTCTATTTCTGGGGGCCGTGGTGTGCTTCGTGCCTGGGTCAAAAGCTGCCGGAACTCATGGAGTTTTACGAAGTCCACAAAGAGCAACGCGATCGATTCGAGATCATCACCATCTGCAGCACCGAGCCGGAAATAAAAACGATGGGCGATCTTGACCGCGAGCTAGAACCGATTATGAGGACCGTTTGGCATCACGAGCTGCCCTTCCCCGTCATCCTGGATAATACCCTGAAAACAAGCGAGAGCTTCGGCGTGGCAGTCGACAAGCTTTTGATCGATCCCGACGGCCGCCTCGTTCCGGGCGACGAGAAGACGCTGGCCGAGAAACTCAAGCACTGATCTTGTAGGGCACGCTGCCCTGGAATTTGAGCGCGCGTGTCAAGCTTGGGCACGAAGTGGAAAATGCGGAGACCGCACATGAGGCCGACCAGCATCGTTCGCAGCGTTTTTGCAGCACTCTGCCTGGCCGCCTTGTTCGAGACGACCAGCGGAAATCTCCAAGCCGACGAGCCGAAGGGCGAATTGGCCGGGGTTGTCGTCGATTTAGACGGCCGACCTGTTCCCAACGCGAAGGTGTGGCTCGAGACGCCGCAGTGGGTGCACCCGTGGCGGCGATACCGCGGAACGCGCCCCTAAACTGATCGCGAATTCGAAAGCGTGGCGATAACCCACTAGGACTCCGCCATTGAGGGCGTTTAAAAGCATCTTCGGCGAAACGAAACTCCGCCGCCTGCTCATCGTCGCGGTGATTTTGATCGCGCTGCTTGTCGGTGTCGTTTGGGCAAGAATGAACGCCGCCTTGACGGCGACAGAGCGCCGCGTGGCGGGGTCGTGGATCATCGCCAAACCGCCAGGCGCGACCCACGTTTACACCTTCACGGCCGATCGCCAGATGCTGGCCAGCACGGTCAACAGCTTTGGCGTGACGATCGCGGAAGATCCGCCGGAAGCGGGCGAGAGCTGGTGTGTGCACGAGAATACGCTGGTGATTCGCCGCTCCATGGGAGGTCCCTTCGGGCTCAAACATCTGCTTCCCTGGATCCATGCGAATGTGAGGTGGCACATCGTTTCACTCACGGACGACACGCTCATCGTCGACGGCGGTCCGGGAACCAAACAGCTCGTTTGGATACGCTCGCCGACGACTCCGGGAAGGATGCCGTGACGTTATTGCAGTGTTTGCCTCGTTCCCAAGATTTCAAACAGCAGGCCCGTAAGCCGTCGGTGCGTCCCGAACTCGACTGGCTAGGTCTTACCTCGTGCGACTCTCTCATTCGCAACTCTCCTCCGGCTTGTGCGGGCGCACCCTGACACCTTTATTTCTCCCGCCACTCCCGATCGCGCGGACCGAGGAATTGCAGCCGCAGCGAATGGACAGTCTATCTGGAGAAGACCAGGCCCGGATCGCTCGATTCATGCGTCTTCAAGCGGAACCAGAAGCGGTTGCCGCCGTTTGTCGCGACAATGCCGTCCATCGTTTGGCCGTCCAGACGTGTGAAGATCAGGCTGTTGCCTTGAAGCGTGTACGTTCCTGAAAAGACGCGAGACTGATTTCCTTCCCGATAGTTCCAGACGAAATGACCGGCCGGTTCCAGCATCGCTTCTATCACAACGCCCGCGCTCGGATGCGAACTCCAAACGCCCAAGAACGAGCCGGCTGATTCGGGGGTCGCCGGACGATTTCGCCGGTCGCCTGGCTGCGACACCCATGCGCCGTCCAGGCCCGCCAGGAAATTCTTGGCCAGCGAATCGCGCGGCTCGAGGTGCGCAACCTGCCGAAGTGGGTCACGCGCCGCGGTGAGATGCCCGAGCATCAGGTAATGGTACGCCAAGAGAAATTGCGCCGCGGCGTTGTCTTTATGCTGGAAAACGAACTGCTCCAGGGCCCGCAGTTGGCGGGTGTAGATATCACTCGAGGAATAAAACGACTCCAAGATCGTCCAATCCCAGCCGGGACCCGCATTCAACACGGGATGGGCAACGGCCGCGGCCTTTTGGTAATCACCAAGCGCGAACAGAACGAGTGCGTGGAACTGTTGCAGTGACTGGCTTGCCGGCATATCGATTGTCGCGTGTTGAACGTCTCGCAAAGCCTCCCGATAATTACCGGCATAGAATTGCGCGCGAGCCGCGGCAAAGAAGGGAGTATCCGCAAGCTCCGCAGCGTTACTTTCCGGAAGGGTGAACAACCCGACATCAAATTGACCGTAGGCGTGTTGAGGCGGGCCGTAATAAGGATTTTCATAAACGCCGTCCTGCAACGGCGCGTACCAAAACGCGAATCCGCCGTATCGTAGCGGCTCGACGACACCCCAGTACTCCGCACCAATCCAGTAGCCCCAGTTGGCTACTCCGGCAGATTCGGCGTTCGTTGAAAGCCTTGGTCTCAATCGGCCGTTCGTCCACAGAAGCGATACAGGGGCGGCAGGAACAGAGGAGAATACGGCTGCGCCGGAAACAGCGCCGCCGCCGGACTCGCCGACAGCCTCAACTCGATATTCGCGATTCGATTGCTCGAGGTCTGTGGTTCGGCCGATAGGGGGTGGGGTTCGGCCGACAGTTCTTCCCTTCGCCTGAATCGCGGCCGGAGGCGCCATGATGACACAACCGATCGAAATGGCGGCGACCAGGGCGAATCGCGCTTGTCTGAACATGACCCGTTCCTGTTTTAGCCCGAGATGCTTGCTCGGACTTCCCCGCAATTGCGATTGAGGCGGGCGGCTTCCCGAACTCGTGTTACACTCTCGCCGGTTCTTTGCCGTTGATCGCAACCTCTGTTCCCAAACTGGCGAAAGCGAAAGCCAGTCGATTCTTCCCTGAGAAATTGGCAATTTAGCGGGATAACCTGATCCGGCGCGAGTCCGCGCGGGGGGTTCATTTGCGGAAGCGTGCGGAAAGGATCGAAATTCGCTCGGGAAGTGTGACAGAATCGCACAGGGGGCACACACGGAGATCTTCAATTGAGGATTGAAGCATCCGAACCCTTGACGCCGCGTGCCACAGGCGAGACCACAATCAGTTCCGCAGGCTCATCAGCGGGGCGGGGATGCGGCCGGCGTGGCGGATGAAGCGGCCGCTTTGGCCGGACGTGCGGATTGGCAGAATCGTGCTGGCGCCGAACAGGCCGCCGAACGAAACCGTGTCGCCCGCCTTTTTGCCGGGAACCGGGATCAAGCGGGTCGCGGTTGTTTTCTGATTGAAGACGCCGATGGCCAGTTCGTCGGCCATCAGGGCCGCCAGCGTTTCGGCGTCGGTGTCGCCGGGAATCGGGACCATGTCGAGACCCAACGAGCAAACGCTCGTCATGGCTTCGAGCTTTTCCAAGGTCAGCGTGCCGGCCGCGACGGCGTCGGCCAGGGCCGAATCTTCCATCACGGGGAGGAACGCTCCGGAAAGTCCGCCGACCGCGGAAGACGCGAAGAGGCCGCCCTTTTTCACCGCGTCGTTGAGCAGGGCCAGGGCCGCCGTGCTGCCGGGGGCTCCGATTTGATCGATGCCGATCTGATGCAGAATCTCGCCCACGCTGTCGCCGAGTTTCGGAGCGGGGGCCAGCGAAAGATCGACGATGCCGAAGGCCACGCCCAGGCGGGCGGCCACTTCGCGGCCGATCAGCTCGCCGACGCGGGTGACGCGGAAGGCGGTCGATTTGATTTCTTCGGCCACGTCGTGGAGTGCGCAGTCGGGCAGCGTTTGGTTGAGCCGTTCGAGGGCCCGCTTGACGACTCCCGGTCCGCTGACGCCGATATGAATCACCGTGTCGGGCGAGCCTTCGCCGTGGAATCCGCCGGCCATGAAGGGGTTGTCTTCGGGCGCGTTGGCAAACACGCAGAGCTTGGCACAGCCGAAGCCTTGGCGGTCGGCCGTCGCTTGGGCGAGTTCGCAGATTTTCTGTCCGACGAGGGCCACGGCCGTCATGTTGATGCCGGCCTTCGTCGTCGCCGCGTTGACCGACGCGCACACGCGCTGCGTTGTCGCCAGCGCGCACGGCAGGCTTTCCAGATAGTTCTTCGCGGCCGCCGTCAGCCCTCGATGAACGATCGCCGAGTAACCGCCGATCAAGTCCACCTGAACGGCTTCGGCCGCCTCGTCGAGCGTTTTGGCGATCTTGACCATGGCGTCGGGACTGAATCCGTCAGCGATCCGCACGATGGGCGTCACGGCCAGGCGGCGGTGAATGATGGGAATGCCGTAGCGGGCCGAAACGGTGGCGCACGTTTCCTTGAGTTTGCTTGCCGAGTTGCGGATTGTCTTCGAGATGAGGTCGCACGTTTTGGTCACATCGCGGTCGACGCAGCCGGAGAGGTTGATTCCCATCGTCACTGTGCGGACGTCGAGATTCTCCTGCTTCACCATGCGAAGCGTGGAAAGGATGTCTTCCGTTTGCGGCATGACCGGCGGTTTCCAGGTTTCAGGGACGAAGGATACGAGAACCGGAGCGGCTAGTGGTACGACCACTCTGGAATGCGATGTTCGTTTTGCGTTAATCGCGGGCGAAAACCCACATTGCATCCGTCAATTCAGCTCGGGCGGTCCACTAGACCGGTTTTGGAGACTCCGCCCGGCGGAGAAGGTGTGCGACGCGCACAGGGCGGGGATCGTTGGTCGCGGAGAAAATGTCTTCGTGTTGCAGGGCGGCCGACAAGCCGACGGCGCTGCCGAGCTGCTCCAACTCGCGCTGCAGCGCCAACGCGTCGACGCCCGGCGGGACGGCCAGCTCCATCACCATCACGAAGGTCTGTCCCTCGTCGGCCCGGCGAGCGAAGACGTCGGTGATGTCGATTCCGTCCTGTGCCAGGCGGGCCGAAATCTGGCGGATCATCCCCGGCTTGTCCTGGCCTTCCGCAGTGAGGTAGTAGCGCTCGATCCCGTCCGTCTGGGACGGCTGCATGACTTCCTGGGCAGGATCTTTCAGGCTGACTTCGAC
>CAYWOV010000268.1:0-5341 GCA_964459965.1 uncultured Planctomycetaceae bacterium
CCGACGTGCCGGTTGCGGCTGTAGTGGGAAAAGCAGGTCGTCATCAGGTCGCCGATTCCGGCCAGTCCGCTGAACGTTTCCGCCTCGGCGCCGAGGGCCGTGCCGAAGCGGGTCATTTCGACCAGTCCCCGCGTCACCAGGGCGCTCTTGGCATTGTCACCGAATCCAAGACCGTCGCAGATGCCGGCCGCGATCGCAATCACGTTCTTGATGGCACCGGCCAGTTCGACACCGACGATGTCGGTGTTGGTGTAAACGCGAAACCGGCCGGTGCTAAAGACGGACTGTACGCGTTTGGCGACATCGCTGTTTTGGCAAGCCGCGACGACGCTGGCCGGCATGCGGCGGGCGATTTCCTCTGCGTGGCTGGGCCCGCCGAGCGCGACGACTTCACGCGGTCCGAGGACGTCGAGGATGATTTCGCTTGGACGCATCAGCGTGCCGATCTCCAGGCCTTTGGCGACGCTGACTACGGGAACCAGTGGGGGAACCTGCCCGGCGATCATCGACAGAGTTTCCCGCAGGAATTTCGTCGGAATGGCGGCGACAAGCAGGTCGGCCCCGTCCGCGGCCGATTCGATCGAAGGCGTGATTTCCACCGACTTTGGGATCGGCACGCCGGGCAACAACCGGCGGTTCTCGCGATCGCGATCCAGCTCGATGGCCCGTTCGGCACTTCGCGTCCAAATGGTAACCGTCTGGCCGGTGTGTTCGGCCAGCAAGAGCGAGCACGCCGTCGCCATGCCTCCGCTGCCGAGAATCGTGAGCCGAGTCGGTCTAGACGCTATCGGCACAGACGGTGTCGGCATAAACGGTTCGCAATGCGCCTCGGCCGGAATGCTACGTTCGGAACGCACGAAAAGCCCGGCAAAGCCAACAGACGAAATCCGGTTTTCTGCTGGAAAAGTGTTTGCCCAAACCCGGTTAACGCTCTACATTTTCACGACTGATTGCACAATGGGGAGTATGGTAATGGAAGAGGTATTGGAGCAGAAGCAGGCGGCCTTCGCGGATCGTCGGCAAGTCCCCTCCAGCACGTGGGCCGGCGGCTTCGAGCGCCGGCAGTTCTCGAACTCGTACAACTCCTCTCGCGAGGAAGTCAACGAGCTGGCCCTGGCGATTGATCAGTACAAGCTGCGCCATCGCCGACGCTTTATCACGTTCGAGGAGTTGTACGACGTCATGTCGGGTCTCGGTTACCACAAATAACCCGACGCCGACGTCTTGCACGGCTGTTCATTCAAGCCGATCTTCGCCCGGCCGCTTGATTAAGGGCGGAAGACGGCGTCGCAATCGTCGGCCGATGTCGGCAGGCCTTGGGCCCGGCTTGACTCATTCTGCCTGCTCAACGCGGTTTTCGCTTTTAAACCGCGGTTCCGGAAAAAATTCGGCGAGATCCGCCGATTTTGGGCCGACTGCAGTTGACGGATTTTGAATCTTTCGCAAAATCCCCGCCTCACTTCCTGTCTCTCGAAATTTGCGATTCACAAACGACTCGTACTGACATCGGGCTAAACACGGCGAGGCGGCTTGGCCGCCACAATCGCGTTTACACAGTCTGATGGTCCAAGCACCTCGCACGATCCACCTCCCCGTATCCGCAAAACAGGTCCCGACGTGAACCGACAGATCCTCTTCTGCCTGTTGATCGTGTCCGGCAACTCCCTCTTGGCTGACGAGGGGCTCAACGCGCCTCCCGTTGCGCCCAATGTCTCCGGACAACCGAATCTACTCGCTCAGACTGCCGTCCCCATTCCCGCAGTCGGCTCTGAATTTCCAGTGACGGCTGCCGCCGGCACGCTTCCACCGACGGCCGAGCCGTTGACGGCTCCGCCCACGGTTGTCGATCCAAACGGCAGTGTGGCTCCCCCGCAGATCACCTCGCAGTATCAGCCTCCGGTCATGGGTCAGCCGGGCTGCGCAAGTTGCGGGACCGGGGCCGCCGGAGTGCCGTATGCCCCGGGATATCCGGCACCGGCCTACGGAGCACCGATGGGCGCGCCGTATGGCGCACCAGGCGGCTTTGCTCCGCCGGGGATGGGACAGCCGTTCTACCCTTACAGTGCGCTCACCCCCGACGTGACGATGGTTCCCACCACGGTCAACGGGCCTTTGCCTGATCGGAACGGCTGGGTGCAACGTTACGAAATGGGCGTCATGCCATTTTCGGCGGTTAAGGATGGGGCGGACAGATTCGGCGAATGGGCGTTCGATTTGGGATGGAAATACGTCGCGCCCTTGTCCCCATCGCCAATCACCTTTTCGTTTGAGCAGCAATATGATTTGCGGCTGTTGAGCGGTCCGTCGAGTGCGCCGGGTACTTTTCCGGCCAATCTTCCCGGTTCGCTCAACCGATTCGGCTGGGATTTCGAGTTGAAAACGACCGTGCCCGGCCCGCTCAACGTCGTCGTGGCGTTCAATCCGTCCATCGACAGCGACTTACAGAAGAGTCTGGATCGTCAGGCGTTCGACTGGGACGGCCGGGCCGCGTTTATGTACTCGCCGACGCGCGAGCTGACGTACGTCTTGGGAGCCGTCTTCTGGGATCGCCTGCACGAGCGCGTGCTGCCTTGGGCCGGCGTGATCTATCGCCCCAACCAAAGCTGGCAATTCGATTTGACCTTCCCGCAGGCCCGCGCGAGCGTGTACCTGTGGGATGAGTTTGGTTTCAAGACTTCGCTCTACGCCCGCATCGAGTATCACTCGGAAGCCTACGAAATCTGGAACCCCGTCGCCGGCGAACGCGACCGCGTCGAACTCGACGACTGGCGTGCCATGATCGGCATCAACAAGGATCGCGGTGACTTGGCGTACTTCGTCGAAGGCGGTTGGATCTTTGGCCGCCACATCGACTACGACGTTTCGCCTCAAGGCTTCAACGTTGATACGGGCGCGCTGATCCGGGCCGGCGTGCGGTTCTAATCCCGCACCTCTATAAGTATGCGACTCGCTAACACTTTCGAGCGCGACTGGACCGAGTTCACAAAACTTGGTCAAAAACACGCCAAGAAGATCCGAACTTGGCGTTACCTGAACCAAGTTTCGCCGAACTTGGTCTGTTCCTCGCCAAGTTTGGCCGAACCTGGCGTGAGGTCTCCGACCGCCTGTTCTTCCAACCGATTCGACTGATAATACTTACGTCGAAAGCGGTTGGGGGGCGAGAAAATTCCGCGGCGAAGTTTGGCCCCTTTTTCGGGGCAATTTTTTGCGCCGATTTGGCGAAGGTGAACTATTCGGCAGGCTGCGCCGGTGCGGTCGCCGATCCTTCGGCCTGTTGACCGAGCTGCACGAGCAGGCCGCGGATAATCTCTTCGACTTCGAGCTTTTCGCCGATCCACTCTTCGCGCAGCCCGGAAAGATCGGCTTCCCGGGTGCGGAGTTCGGTCGCCTGGTCGGCAATGGTTTTGAGCTGGAGGTCGAAGGCGGCTTGCCGCTCGTCCGCCGTTTGACGAGCCGTTTCTCGCTCGCGTTCCAGTTCGCTCCGCCGGGCCTGGTGGGCCGCCTGCAGTTCGGCGAGTTCGCGTCGTTCTTGCGAGATGGTTTCGCGGATTTGTTGCCACTCGTCTTCCAGCAGGCGCTGGGTTTCGGCGAGCCGGCGTTTGGCATCGTCCATTCCCATCTGTTGGGAAAGCTGTGCCCAGACCTCCTCGATCGCCATCCGCATTTCGAGTGTATTGCGATGCGTGTCTTCCAGCTCGATTCGCAGGCCGTCGAGCCGCTGACGGCGGCTTTCAAGCCGCTCGCTGTCGGCTGCCAACGCATCTTCGCGACGCCGCAGTTCCGTTTCGCGAGACTCGCGGCTCGCTTCCCAGGCCATGCGGTCGCTGGTCAGAACGTCCGATCGTGCCGCCAGCTCCACTTCTAGAGTCCGCCGGCGCTCGGCGATGAGCGCGTGTTCGCGAGCCAGCGATTGTTCGCGCTCTTCGAGCAGAGAGCGGGCGTTGGCAAGTTGTTCCCACCGCAGCCGCAACTGGCTTTCCCGCTGCTCGAAATCGGCGCGATCCGTCTGGTGTTGCTTGCGCAGTTCCAGCTGGGCCGCTTCGACTTCCTGGCGGGCTTTCTGAAGGTGGTCCTGCTGGAAACGGATGCGATTTTCGAGCAGATTTCGCTCCTGCTCGAGCCGGGCAAGCTGCTCGCGGTGCTGGTCTTCAAGCTTTTGCCGCTCGTCCCGCAGGCCGCCTTCGCGTTCTTCCACGCGACGCTTGAGGTCGGCCTCGATCTGGCTGCGGGCTGTTTCCAGCTCGCGGCGAGAGGCTTCGATCTCATCGTGCACGCGCTGCCGTTCCTGTTCGATTTCTTCGATTTGCAGCTGTCTCAGTTCCGCCAGCTCGTCGATGGAACGCCGACGGGCTGCTTCCAACTTCTGGTGTTCAAGTTCGAGAATTTCGCGCTGGGCCGCCAACTGCGATTCCAGCGCCTCCCTTTCGTGGCGGAGTTCCTCGAATTCCTGCCGGCGGATCGTCTGCAGCTCATCCTGTGCGCGTTGGGTGGCCGATTCGGCAATGTTGCGGCGGTTCGAGAGGAGTTCTTCCTCGGCGGCCCGCTGGCCGTTCCAAGCTGTGCGTTCGCGATCAAAGGCGGCCCGCTCTTCCTGGAGCTGGGCCTCGATCTGGCCGCGGAGCGTATTCCGTTCGATTTCGAGCCGGGTGCCCAAAGCTCGCGAGGCCTCTTCATGCTCGCGGCGGCGGCGCTCGAATTCACCGGCCAAAGCACGCCGTTCTTCCTCGAGTGCCTGCCGGGTTTGACGCAGGGCGAGCCGTTCGACTTCGAGGTCCCGATCGACATCGGCCCGCAAGCAGGCCCGTTCGGCGGCAATTTGATCCCGCAGACCGAGGACCACGCGTTCCTGCTCTTCGAGATCGCCGATCAGCGTCTCGCAGGCACCGATTTTTTCGTTGAGATCGTCTTCTCGCGCCTTGAAGTCCGACTGCCGCTTGAGCATGTCCTCTTCAAGCTCGTTAACCCACAATCGGGCACTCCGCCACTCTTGATCGAGCAAGGCGTGTTGTTCGTGCAGCGATTTTTCGCGGCGTTCCAACTCTTCTCGCTCGGTGCGAAGATGGGCGGCAATTTGGGTCGTCTGGCGGAGGACTTCTTCTTCTCGCCGCGAACTGCGGATCGGTGGCGGCGAAACGGGCGCCGCGGCGTCCGATTCATCTTCCAAATCGGCGTCGTCCGGCGGCAATTGCTTCGCAGGTCGTCCGCTTGGAGTCGCGTGGGATTGATCGATGCGAATGCCGGGGATTTTCTGCAAATCGACCGGCGGTGCGACTTTTGCCACTCCCGGATCGAGAATCTGGCCGGCGATGCGGCGCAGAAACGAGGCCGACCGGCGCGACGA
>CAYWOV010000269.1:0-5341 GCA_964459965.1 uncultured Planctomycetaceae bacterium
GACGCCCGATCACTCTTTGCCGGCGCAAACTGTGCCCAAAGGACTCGACTGGAACGTGTGGTTGAACCAGGCCGCCTGGCGCGATTTCAATCACGAATGGATGGGCTGGATGCGCTGGCGAGATTTCTCCGGCGGTGAAATGACCAATTGGGGCGCGCACGGCGTCGACCAGATTCAGTGGGCCCTCGGTATGGACGGGACGGGGCCGAACGAAATTCAGGCCTTAGCTCCAGGTCGCGACGGAGAAGTGGCCATGGTCTATCCCAACGGAGTGAAGGTCAATTTCGTGCTGCCGCAAGGACACGGCCCGATGGGGGGCGCGGTCTTCGTCTGCGAAAAAGGAAAACTCGAAATCAATCGGAACAAGTTCAGCTCCAATCCGCGCGAGATTGCCGTCGAATTGAGCAAACAGGTCAACGAAGTGGAAGAAGAGCGCAAATGGAGTGACAACTTGGCCCTCTGGCAGGCGCGTTGGCACATGCAGAACTGGCTCGACTGCATCCGCTCCCGCAATCGACCGGTGGCCGACGTTGAAATCGGCCATCGCTCGATCAGCGTCTGCCATTTGGCCAACATCGCTCGCAACGTCGGCCGTAATCTCAAGTGGGATGCCGCACGCGAAGTATTCGAAGGCGATGAGCAAGCCAATACTTACTTGGATCGTCCCCGTCGCCACGGATTCGAGCTGCCGAAGATTTCCGAACGCGTGACCGGCTGACGGGGCATCGCTCTGTCGACGACTCGGGCGCGGATTTGGCATCCATGCGTCGCTCGCTATCATGTCCGCATGAATGATCCCACCCCGGCGGCGGCCGCCTATCGACAGATCCTGAGTTCGCTGCGCCAGTCGTTCCCGCAGCCCGTCTCCGATCGCGTGCATGACGCGTATTTCGTGTTCTCGATCCTGCGGGCCCTCGATCAGGTCGACGCGATGAAATCGGTCTCGCCATTGCTCGGCTCGCCCGAAGAACTGGATTACGATTCGGCTCGCAACCGCCGGATCGGCGACGACCCGCGGCCGCCGGAAAGCGTCACCGAGGAACTGGTGCGGTATCTCTCCGGTATGTTCATTTGGGGGCATCCCCGCTCGCAGATCAATGTCGTGCCTCCGACCACGATCCCCAGCATCATCGCCGGCACGCTTCCCTCGATCTATAACCCAAACCTCGTCAGCGATGAGTCGTCGCGCCGCGTCGCGGTCGCGGAAGTCGAGGCGACCGCGATGGCCGCCGCACTGGTCGGTTACGACCCGCGCCAATCGGGAGGCGTCTTTACGTTCGGCGGAACGGGGACAATCCTCTACGGAGTGAAAGTCGGCCTGGAAAAGGCGTGTCCCGGAACGGTCCACTCAGGGGTTCACGAGCCTGCCGTCATCCTCTGCTCCGAGCGGGCCCATTATGCGTGCTTGACGGTCGCCAACTGGCTTGGGCTCGGCGACGAAAACGTGATTCAGATTCCTACGACGGCCGAGAACGAACTGCGTCCCTGCCTGCTCGAATCGCATGCCCGAGCCGCGCTGAAAGAGGGAAAAAAGATCGCCGCTATCATCGCCACGATGGGAACCACCGACGCCTTCGGCCTGGATGATCTCGACGCGATCGTCGACATTTGCGACCAGCTCGAAGCCGAGTTCTCGCTCGATTACCGGCCACACATCCATGCCGACGCCGTCATCGGCTGGGCATGGAGCGTCTTTAACGACTACGATTTTGAGGCCAATCCGCTCGGTTTTCCGCATCGCACGGTCCGCGCGCTGGCCGGCACCCAGCGGCGGATTGGGAGCCTCGGCCGGGCCGACTCGATCGGAATCGACTTTCACAAGACGGGGTTTACGCCGTCGGTCTCCAGCCTCTTTCTGCTCCGCGATTCGGCCGATTTCAACCGGATCGCCCGCAGCGACGACGCCATGCCATACCTGTTTCAATCGGGACACTACCATCCCGGCAAGTACACACTCGAGACGACGCGCAGCGGCTCGGCCCCCATGGCCGCGATCGCGAACATGCTCTTGTTCGGCAAGGACGGTCTGCGCTCTTTATTGGGCCATTTGGTGACGATGGCCGAGACGCTCCGCGACCATCTGAACGGCCACCCGGCCACGTCGGTGCTCAACCGGGCCAGTTTCGGACCGGTGACCCTTTTCCGCGTCTATCCGGACGGTGTGGACACCTTTAGCGTGCCGCAGCGCGAGCAGACGGATCCGTCATATCGCGAGGTGCTGCGAAAGCACAACGATTACAACCGCCGCATTTTCGAGACGGTGCAAACCGATGCGCTGGCGGGGCACGGGGTCGTGATTTCGATGACCGACTGCTATCGGCTCTCCGACTACGGCGAACCGATCGTCGCTCTCAAGAGCTATATAATGACGCCCTTTTCAGACGAGCAATATGTTCAGGCCGTGCTCGATTTACTCTGGAGAGCGCGGGCGATTGTCGCAGTGCGACCGCTCTAATGTTCGCGAACGGCCGAAGACTCGTTCAGTCTTGCTCGGCGTCGAGAGTCACCCAAGTCTGCTTCTCGAACGATTCGAGGACTTTGTCGGCGACAAGCTGTGCCGACGCGCCGGCATCGAAGCCGGGCACGGCATCACGGCCTTCGACAATCGCCGAGACAAATTCCCAAACCAGGTCATAGCGGAAAACCGTGCTGGGGACACCGTCGCGCGGATTGCGCGGGCTGCCTTTGGCAACGAGAAACTCAGCGGGAACGGGAACCGATTTCAGCGATTCGTTGTGCCGGCCGACGAGGATCGTGTTGGGTTCGGTGAGTCGGTAGACGGCCGAGCCCTCGCTGCCGTTCACCTCGGCCCATTCGAAACCGAAGCCCTCGTTATAGTGCCCTTTCATGAGAGTGCTTCCCTCCCACACGCCGACAGCCCCGCTTCGAAAGCGGCCAATGAGCGCCGACCAGTCATCGACGTCGGAAGCCTCGCAAGGTGTGCCGTCGGCTGCGCGGTCGCGGGGAGCGAACTGCGCGACGGCACCGCACAGCGATTCGATCGGGCCCATCAGGTCCTGCGCAAAGTCGATCCGGTGAATCGTCATATCGAACAAGTCGCCCGCGCCGGCATGCCTTTTTAGCTGCCGCCAGCCCCAGCTTGTCTCGGGCAAGTCGAGAAACCGCTGGCTGCGAAAATGCCGCGGCACGCCGAGCCCGCCTGAGACGATGAGGTGCTTGAGATACCGCATCGACGGCGCGAAACGATACGTAAAGGCCGTCAGATGCCTGACGCCTTTCTCGCGCGCCGCGAGGTACATTTGTCGCGACTCGTCAAAATTGAGGCCCAGCGGCTTTTCGCACATCACGTGCTTGCCGGCAGAAATGCAGGCTAACGCGATGGGCCGGTGGGTATCGTTGGGAGTGGCAATGATCACGGCGTCGACTTCTGGATCGGCGGCGATTTCTTCGTACGAAGTCGTCGTGCGGATCGGCCCCCACTCTCGCAGCCGTTTTGCCAGAAGCTCTTCATTCGGATCGCAGGCCGCGACTAGGATGGCCCGCGGGTCGAGCCGGATCCCCGGCACATGGTGGTAGTCGGAAACGGCTCCCGCCCCGATGATAGCAATCCGCAGTTTCGCTGGCATGCTGTCCCTTCAATCGGTCCGATGTTGTTCGAGAAGCCGTTTGATCAACGCCATTGCGTCGTCTTTTGTCGATAGCTGTTCGTTAAGCTGTGCGTCGCGCACCGCTTCGAGTAACTGCCGGAAGAGCTTTCCCGGTTGCAAACCCATCGCAATGAGGTCCGCCCCGCTGACGAGTGGAGCAGGATCAAGCCGATCGACGGGCGTTTGACGCAGCATTTCTTCACAGTGCATCACCGGGGACAAGTCCCCGCCACGGGCCAGCGTGTCCACCCGTGCAAGTTCTAACAGGTCGCGGGCGCTTGGATGGACCAGCAGTCGCTTCAACTCGGCCAAAGATTTCGATCGGGAAGCCATGACATCCCCGACGTGCGGCAAGAGCCAGCCGATCGTCTCGAGTTCGTCGTTCGACATCCGCAACCGCTTGCAGACCACGCGGGCCTCCGCGCCGACGTCTGGCAGAGAAAGCAACAACGCAGAGGCCGCCAACTCGAAGCCCGGTGCGTTGAGCAACTGTAATCGCCGTAAGGCACGTAACCACTCGGATTCGACATCATCTGTAAGACCGGCGCCGAGGAGGGGAGCCAATTCGGGAATGATCTCCACCAGCAATTCAAGATCCCGTGCCAATTCGATCGCGCGTCGGCGATGTGAATCGACGAGCATTTTCTGCAGCTCCTGCAGAATCCGCTCCGCGCTAACGATTTGAATTTCCCGAGCCTGCGCGCGGATCGCGTCGGCCGTGGCCGCATCCACTGCAAAATCGAGCGTGGCTGTGAAACGGACGGCCCGCAGCATGCGCAGCTTGTCTTCGGTCATCCGGTCGGCCGGGTGACCGATCGCCCGAACGATTCCGGCGGCCAAATCCTTCTCACCCTCGACGTAATCGTAAACTTTTTCCGCAACTGGGTCGTAAAACATACCGTTGATCGTAAAATCCCGGCGAAGCGCGTCCTCTTCCGGAGTGCTGAAGACGACATTGTCCGGCCGTCGGCCGTCGGCATAGGTCCCTTCGGTCCGAAAAGTGGCGACCTCAACGTTGCCGGACTTCTTCGAGCCAACGACGACAATCACGCCGAAGCTCGCTCCAACGGCCAGCGTACGTCGTTGGCCAAACAGCTCGCGGACCGACTCAGGACGCGCGTCGCTGGCAACGTCGTAGTCCTTCGGAACGCGGCCCATCAAGAAATCGCGCACGCACCCGCCGGCCCAGAGCGCGCGATAACCGGCCTCTTGAAGTCGATGAACGACCTCGACGGCAAACTCGCGTTTCGGATCGGCAGTCGACATGCGCGGGGCAGGGTTCCAAGAGTGGGCGGCTGTGCAGCGACTGAGCGTAGTCGACACGGCGCACACGGGCAACTAGGGCGCCGCCGTGCCTGAAAAGGTTGCAATTGCCACACCAAACCGCCGACACTAGCATACAGAGCTCAGCAATCGCTCGCGTGCAGGGCAGTTTATCAACCGGAATTTCGACGATGATCGATTCAATCGATAAAAATGAGAGTAACTCCTCGGTCAACTCGCCGCTCGGCAGCCTCGATGAGTGGGAGGACGACCTGCTGCGGCGCTATCCGAAGCCGGACAATTCCGACGGCACTACGGGCGGCAACAAACCGAAGAAGCCGGCCGAATTTCGCGATCACGAAGGTTCGGTGCGGCCGAGCGTGCGGGAGTTTTACCGGCTGAATCACACGTACCAGACCGTTGATTTCGTGCGGCAAAAGCAGGCCGATTATCTGCCACTTGCCAAGCGC
>CAYWOV010000270.1:0-3210 GCA_964459965.1 uncultured Planctomycetaceae bacterium
TCGGGCAACGTCGCGCACGCGCGATCCCAGCCGGGGTTGAACGTCAGGATGTTTTGGTCAAACATGCCCTGGAACAGCCCGATCGTGCTGGTCTCGTTCTGCATGATCGAAAAATTCTTGCCATTGCCGCCGACGACGCGAAAGCCGAGCTTCTCGTAGAACGCACGCGAAGCGGGCAGGTCCTTGACGGCGAGGCTGACGGAAAAGTTTCCGAGACGCATGTTCTTGTCTCCTGTTGGTTTGCTTGTGCCGGGTTCCGCAGCGGTCCTGGACGCGCAACCGGCGAAAAGACAGAGCATCAGGCTTACAATGATGCGATCCATGGGTGGCTCCAGAGGTGACTACCGCATCGATGCGCATATCGATACGGCCATCCTACCGGCTGACGGGCGGAGGGCTTGCCAAATCTTGCGAATCTCGGAGAAACGCCAGGTCGCCACGACCACGACGTATGTCGAGCGGATCAATCGCGCGATCGATCACGTCGTCGGCCATCTCCATGAACCGCTGCGGCTGCGGGACCTATCCCGAACCGCCATGCTCTCGCCATTTCACTTCCACCGTGTGTTCCAGGCCCTTGTCGGTGCGACGCCGGCCGAGTTCGTGAAGCGGCTTCGTCTCGAGCGGGCGCTGGGCTTGATGGCTCGTTCTCGGGCTCCGTCGCTGACCTCGATCGCGCTCGCATGCGGCTTCTCTTCGTCGTCCGACTTCTCTCGCTGCTTCAAGCAACGCTTCGGCGTGCCGCCCAGTGCGTTTGACATCAAAGCCTGGCGCGAGGCCCGTGGAGATGAACTCAAGGCAGTGGTCGAGCAGGATGCCGAGCGGCCGGGCCTGGAGCGCCTGCCGCCGCGGCACAATCCCGATAAATTCAGGGTGCGAATCCGCGATTTGTCGGCACGCAACGTGGCTTACATCCGCGTTTCCCGGCCGTATCAAGGCGATGCTGTCGTCAGCGCCTCGCAGCGCCTGGTCGCGTGGGCCGAGCGGCAGGGACTCGCAGACGGACAATGGCTTGGCTATCAGTGGGACAACCCCGAGATCACGCCGCTTGCGGACTGCCGGTACCACGTCGCGGTCGAGGCCGAGCGATTCACCCCAAAAGGTGAAGTTGGCCGGTTCCGGTTCCCGCCGATGGTCGTGGCGGAGATGGAAATCTGCGGAGGGCTCGATCTGGAACTGCGCGCCCTGCAATGGCTCTATGGCACGTGGCTCCCTCGCAGCCGGTACGTGCCCGATGATCATCCAGGCTTCGAAGCCTGGATTGGTCGACCCTTTGCGCACGGAACAGAGTACTTCGAGCTTCACATTCAGTTGCCGATCCGGCGCCCCTAGGCGGCCAGCCGAGTTCGGCAAGCCCCTGAATCCGAGCCCATTTTGAGAATCAGGCTGACTGAACGACAGCGTTTGCGGTATTTTAGGGGGGAGCATGGTCCATCAACTCAAATGGCGGCGCGTGAGCGAATGAACCAGACCGGGGAACCGGCCGTGGTCATCCGCGGCGTCACGAAAACTTTCGGCGCTCATACGGCAGTGAGCGACCTCAGCCTGACGGTGCCGCGCGGGACCGTGTACGGCTTCATCGGGCCCAACGGCTCGGGCAAGACCACGACGCTGCGGATGATCATGCACATCCTGCACCCCGACAGCGGCGAGATCGACGTGCTGGGGCAGCGCACGACGCGGGCCGCGAACGACCGCGTGGGCTACTTGCCCGAGGAACGCGGCTTGTACAAGTCGATGACGGTCCGCGACGTGCTGCGGTTCTACGCCGGGTTGAAGGGAATGCGCCGCTCGCGGCCGGCCATCGATGAATGGCTCGAACGGATGGGACTCACCGAATGGGCCGGCAAGAAGGTGCAGGCCCTCTCGAAAGGCATGGCCCAGAAGGTTCAATTCATTGCCGCCGTCGTCAGCCAACCGGAATTAGTGCTCTTAGACGAGCCGTTCAGCGGCCTTGACCCCGTGAACCTCGAGGTGTTGCGCGCGGCCGTGCTCGACCTGCACCAGAACGGTACGACCGTGATCTTCTCGACACACGACATGAACGTTGCCGAGCGGATGTGCGATTCGATCTTCATGATCTATCGCGGCAACAAGGTGCTCGACGGCACTTTGGATTCGATTCAGTCGGCCTACGGCAATGACACGATGCGGGTGCGGCTCAACGGCGACGGCCGTGTGCCGGCCAATTTGCCTGGAGTGCAGAAGCTCACCGACTTCGGCCGCTACCAAGAACTGAGGCTGGCCGAAGGGGTTGATTCTCAGGATGTGCTGGCGGCCTTGATGGCCCACGGCCGCGTGTTGCATTTTGAGTTGGCAAGACCGTCGCTGCACGACATCTTTGTGAGGATCGCAGCGCCCGAGATGGAGGGAGGCGAGCATGCGTAAGGTGTTCGTCATTGCCGGCCGCGAGTACAACGCCGCCGTAAAGACCAAGGCTTTCTTGATCAGCCTGGTCGTCCTTCCCGTGCTGATCGGCGGCGCCGTTTTCATGCAATGGATGCTCAAGGACCAGGTCGATACGACCGAAAAGCGGTTTGCCGTGATCGACCGCACGCCGAACGAGAAACTTGTTGCGGCACTCGCGACTGCGTCCGAGGCCTGGAACAAGACCAGGCTCCTTAATCAGACGGGCCGGCAAACCAAGCCCGCATTCGTCATCGTGCGAGTTGCCCCTAGCACCGATAAACCCGAGGCGATCGCACAGCAACGATTCGATCTCTCCGAGCGGGTCCGCCAGGGCGCGCTGTTCGGCTTTCTGGAGATTGGCGGACGAGTGTTGGAGCCCGCCGATTCCGCGCAAAAATCCGCCGCCGCCACGAAGCCCCCGCGCGAGCTGGCGGGCTTGCCGGACGTCGACGATGAAACCGCGGTCGCTTTGCCGACGGGCGACGACCGGTTTGCGATTCGTTACCAATCCAGCAGTCCGAACTATGATGCGTTTCGCAACTGGGCCAAGCCGGTGATCAACCGGACCATCCGGGAGTCACGCTACGCCGCCGAGGGGCTGTCGGCGGACAAGGTCCGTGCGGCGTTGCGACAGGTTCCCCTCATGAGCAAGGGCCTGACTCAGCGCAACCCGGCGACGGGCCAGTTCGACGAAGCACGCGACGAGGATCCGATCGTCTCAATTCTCGTGCCCGGCGGTCTGCTGATGCTTATGTTCATGCTGATTCTGCTCGGCTCGACGCCGCTAATGCAGGGCGTGGT
>CAYWOV010000270.1:3220-5335 GCA_964459965.1 uncultured Planctomycetaceae bacterium
AAGAATCGCCGAAGTGCTGCTAGGCTCGGTGCGGCCGTTCGAGTTGATGGTAGGCAAACTGCTGGGGCTGGTCGGCGTGTCGGTCTCCCTGGCGGCCGTTTACCTGAGCGGGGCCTATTGGGCGGCGCGGCATTATGGATATACGGAGTTGGTCTCGATCGAGGTGCTGGCCTGGTTTTTTGTCTACTTGGTGCTGGGCGTGTTGATGTACGGCTCCCTGTTCATCGCCGTGGGGGCGGCCTGCACCGACCTCCGCGAGACGCAGGCCATGCTTTGGCCCGTCATGCTATTGGCAATGGTGCCGATGTTCGTTTGGTTCAACGTCGTTCGCGAGCCCAACAGCGGCTTTGCGACCTTCGCGTCATTCATGCCCAACGCGACTCCGATGCTGATGTTGGTGCGAGTGGCGGTCCCGCCGGGCATCGCTTGGTGGCAGCCGGCCGTGGGTATGTTTGGTGTGCTGGCTGCGACTCTGGCGTGTGTCTACGCGGCCGGTCGGATTTTCCGCGTGGGTCTCTTGATGCAGGGCAAAGCCGCGACGCCGCGTGAGCTCCTACGGTGGATTTTCCAGGGGTGATCCGCGCGAGCACCCTAGCGGCAATCGCCGCTTACAGGCCTTTTTCGGCGAGCAGGTAAGTGAGAGTCGCCATGGCCGCGGCTCCGCCGTGAAGGTCCTCGATATTGACCGCTTCAAATCGGTCGCGAGCGCTGTGGTGGAAGTCGAAGTAGTGGGCTCCGGCGGGGATGTACCCAATCGTTACGGCGCCCTGCGCGCCGAGCGGCCCGACATCCGTGCCGCCGCCGCCCTTCTTAATCGCGTCGGCGTGAAATAGGGCGAGATATGGGGCCCAGCGCTTCACCGCGGCGACTTGTTTGTCGCTGCCGTCCACCCCGAAGCCCACGGGAGCGAAGCCGCCGCTATCCGATTCGATGGCGGCAAAGTGCTTCTCGCCTTTCGCCTTGGCCTGGCTCGCGTACTCTTTCGCGCCGACCCCGCCGAACTCCTCGGCCATGAACAACACCACGCGGACCGTGCGCCGCGGGCGCAAGCCGAGCGCTTTGAGCGTGCGCAGGACTTCGATCGACTGCACGACCCCCGTGCCATCGTCGTGGGCGCCGCTTCCGAGATCCCACGAGTCGAGATGCCCGCCCACCACCACATACTCTTGCGGAAGGTCGCGGCCGGTCAGCTCGCCGATAACATTGAAAGAGGAGACAGGCGAGTGCTGGGCCGCGCTCAGCTTTAGATTCACCGTGAGCTTGGGATCGGACTTCAGCAAAGCGGCAAGCTCGTTCGCGCTATGAGTGCTCAAGGCCGCGGCCGGAATCATGGCGATGCCGTCTTCGTACCGGAGCATCCCAGTGTGCGGATTATCATCGTCCGGCAAAGTGGTCATCGATCGCACCAACACGGCCACCGCGCCCTGCCTGGCGGCCGCAGATGCCCCGCGGTACCGCTGGTCGACTGCTTTGCCGTAAGCCCGGAACGCACTCGTGCCCGTAGCGTCCATCCGCCGATTGTAGAACACGATCTTGCCGCGGACCGCTGCCCCGAGCTTGTCGACCTCGTCGAGACTCTGCACTTCCACGACACCCGCTTCGACCCCCTCCTTGGGAGTGCCGACGCTGGGGCCGAGTGCGGTGACTTTGAGAAAGATCGGCTGGGGCGTGGAGGTCACCGTTGCCCGTTCGACGTTGCCGCGAGTCCAGTGCGGGACCATCGCGGGCTGCAGGAACACGCGATCGGCCCCGTAAGACTCCATCTTCCGCTTCGCCCATTCCACCGCTTTCGCGGCGCCCTCGGAACCGCTGAGGCGGGGCCCGATCGTGGTCAGCTCTCGCAGATCTGAGTACGCCTTTCCATTCGTGGTGACCTCCGCGGAGATTTTCCGCGTCACTTCCACTAATGGATCGCTCGCGATTGTCTCGCGGGCGGCAAACGCCGCCAGGAAAATTCCGGACCGGACAACGAGGGAAAAATGCATTCGATTCATGATTTCTTGATACCGTTCGCCTGCCAATTTGGCCAGCGATATTGGGAAATGCGGTCGTTTTGGTCTTTTCTGCGACAGAGATGCAGTTATGTCTTCAACCTTCGCGCGCGACGAAATTTTC
>CAYWOV010000271.1:0-5325 GCA_964459965.1 uncultured Planctomycetaceae bacterium
TTCACTTCGCGCGGCGCTTGACAGCGTAACCATATTGGATCGGCCAGCACGGCTCGGCGCCGAGTGCTTGCTGGGCTTTGAGGGTCCAGTAAGGTTCACGGAGGAATTCGCGGGCGATGAAGATCAGGTCGGCGTCGCCGGCCGTGATGATTTCGTTGGCGTGGGTCGCTTCCGTGATCAGGCCGACGGCGCCCGTCTTGATCAGCACTTCGTTGCGGATGCGGCGGGCGAAGGGGACCTGGTAGCCCTTGGAAACGGGAATGTTGGCTCGCGGGACCGTGCCGCCCGAGGAGACGTCGATCAGGTCGACGCCGAGGTCGCGGAGACGGGTCGCGAGGGCAACGGATTGCTCGATGTCCCAGCCGCCGTCCATCCAGTCGGTGGCCGAGATGCGGACGAAGAGGGGAAGTTCGGCGGGGACCAGTTTTCGCAGGCTGGTGGCGACGCGGAGCAGGAGCCGCATGCGGTTGTCGAGGCTGCCGCCGTATTCGTCCTGACGGCGATTGGCGAGCGGCGAGAGAAACTCGTGCATCAGATAGCCGTGGGCGGAGTGGATTTCGACGAGCTGGAAGCCGGCCTGCAAGGCGCGGCGGGCGGCTGCTTCAAAGGCGTGGACAATTTCGTCGATACCGGCGGCGTCGAGGGGGACGGGCGGGGGATCGCCGTCGTTAAAAGGAACGGGGCTGGGGGCGACGACCGGCCAGCCGCCTTGCGCGGGCGTCAGGCGGGCACCCCCTTTCCAGGGGACGTCGCAGCTGGCCTTGCGGCCGGCGTGGGCCAGCTGGATGCCCGGCACGGCGCCTTGGCTTTTGAGGAAGGCGGCGATGCGGGCTAAGGGTGCGATGTGCTCGTCGTCCCAGATGCCCAGGTCGCCAGGCGTGATGCGGCCGTCTTTCGTGACGGCCGTCGCCTCGACCATCACCAGGCTAGCTCCTCCGACGGCTCGGCTGCCGAGGTGGACCAGATGCCAATCGTCGGCGAAGCCGTCGTTCGCACAGTATTGGCACATGGGCGAGACCACGATCCGGTTGCGGAAGGTGACTGTGCGGATGCTGAGCGGGCTGAAGAGATCGATTTCCGGTACTTCGCGATCGTGATCGGCGGCTGAGGGGCAGTTTTGCTTAACAATAGGCTAATTGGGCGTTGTGGGCTGATTCATGTTTATGCGCAACTCCATACTGCATAATATTTTATGGCTTACTGGTTATCTATTTTTTCGGGCCTTTGCCGATGCGGGAGACGAAAGCAGGAGTTTTTTGGGGTATTCCTCCCTTTTTTTAGCGCCCCAAAAAAGCCAAATAATTGTACAGAAACTGTCCACGCGCCGGCATTCGAGGTCGCGGAACGATTGGAGCTTGGCTCATTATTCAGCGCCAAGAAGGCGTGCAGCGACAAAAAATAGAGCCGGGCAAATTTGGAAATCGAGGCCGGCGAACCGGGGCTGCCGCACGGGCGTCGTAAGTTCATTTGAGGAACAGGGCTTGATGCCTCCGTTGCCCCAAAATCTTGCCCGCTGCTCTTGCAACGAGGGGTATGATGATCTATTCATCTTACGGCTTCCTCAGGCGTCCAAAGGCTGCTCTCGCAGGCCGGTTCGGGTGCGCGGAGGCCGTCGATTTTCACGCAATCCCCGATAGCTCAATGGTAGAGCGAGCGGCTGTTAACCGCTAGGTTCTAGGTTCGAGTCCTAGTCGGGGAGCCTTCTTTCCGGAAGCGAGTTTCCGTTTCTGGAAGGCTTCACACCTTGGCCGAGAGTGCATGCTCTCGGCTCTTTTTATGCGCCGCTCTTTTGATCCGCCGGGAAGCGGGCGGAAAAGGCTCAGGAAAGCGACGGAGCCGAGTCGTCGTTGCGGTGCTTTTCGAGCACCACGCGGTTGCCGCGTTCGTTGTACTCGACGACGCTGAGAAAGGCCCGCATGAGCATGATGCCGCGGCCGCCCGGTTTTTCGAGATTTTCGTCCTCAGTCGGGTCGGGGACGTCCTGCACGCGGAAGCCGGGGCCTTGATCTTCGATCACCACGCGGACTTTGTCCTGCGAGATTTGACAGGTGACAAAAACCTCTTTTTTGGGATCGAGGCCGTTCCCGTGCTTGATGGCGTTGACGAGGGCCTCTTCAAGGGCGAGGCGGACGCCGAAGATACCGCGGGCGGGAAAGCCGATCTCCTCCAGACGCGAAATAATTCGCTCCTGGACTTTTTGTCCCTCAGTCGTGGAACTGGGGATTCGGACGTCGAATTCGTCGATCCACGCCATGGCGGAGAGTACGCCGTCAAAAGCCTTCCAGAGCCCGCTCCTGATCCTCGCAGATCTTGAACAGACGGTTCAGTTTCGTGATCGCGAAGACTTCATAGATCTCAGGGCGGATGCAGCAGAGTCGCAGCGTTCCCTTGGCGGCTTTGACCTTTTTCTCCATGGTGATCAACTTGCCCAGCGCGGCACTGGACAGATATTCCACATTGGAGAAATCAAGGATGATCTTCTTGCGGTGCTCTTCGTCGACCAGGCCGAAGAGCTGATTGCCGATGACCTGTATGTTGTTCTCGTCCAGAATTTTTTTATCGATGAATTTTGCGATGCAGATGTCGCCAATTTCCTCGATGTCGAGCCGGCGGGTGCTGCTACCCATCGTAGACTTCCGATGCCTTGGATTTTACTTGTCTAGCCCTCTTTCGACGATCATCCGGCTTGCCCAGTGTGGTGTCAAGGTCTTTGCCGCCGCGAAAGAGCGTTTTTGGCGTCGAGCAACGTCCGACGACGAATGAGTTTGCGGCATCGGTGCAAGTCCTCACGGCCACTGGGCAGCATCCTCGCCATCGAGCCGCAGGGTAAGGCATTTCGCGCTCCCACCGGCCTTGATGAATTCGCCTAATTCGGTGCTGTAGGGGGTGAACCCGGCCGACCGCAAACTTGCCTCGAGCTTTGGACAGCCCGTGTTCAGCACGACACTGCGTTTGATGGCGACTGCATTGCAGGCGAACCGGGCGGCCTCTTCGCTCTGGACTTCAATGAGCGTCGGCACGTGTTCCTTCAACACCCGTTGGGCGTAGTCGTCGAAGGCCGCCGGATAATAAATGGCCTCCGTCGCACTGAGCGGGCAAAAGCACGTGTCGAGATGATAGTAATACTGGTCCACCAGCTGCAGCGGAATGGTGCGGCAGCCGATTTGGGCGGCGAGCCACTGCATAGCGCCGGCGTCGCTACGAATGATGTAGCCGCCAAAGAGCGTGTCGCCGCAAAAAAGTGCGTCGCCTGCCCCCTCGAAACTCCAACGATCGGGCAGGGTCACACACTTGAAACCGGCGGATTGAAACCAGGCGTCGTCGACGGGCGTTTCAACTTGTCGGGCGGGAAAGCGGAACCGGGCCAAAAAAACCGTTTCGCGGAGAATAAGTCCCGCGTTGGCCGTGAAGACCAGGTCGGGCATCCCCTTGAGCGGCTGCATCAAGCGGACCTCGGCGTCGAGCGATTCCAAGAGCGACCGCAGTGCGTTCCATTGCCGTCGCGATTCTTCCACATCGCTCTGCCGGCTGCGACTCATCCACGGGTTGATTTCATACTCGATTCCGTAGAAATCGGGCGGGCACATCAAGATCGTCGGCCGGCTGAATTCGGGCATGCCTCGTGTCCGTGTGACCGCGTGTCCGTTCTCCGCGAGCAGCGCCGTGGAAGAATATCAAAGTCGGGCAGTTCCGGTCAGCAGCACTGTGTTTGCAATGCGGTGTCTGCTCGATGCGGCGGTCGCATTTTGACAGGTCGGTTTGCATCTGCTAAAAGACGCCGTTCCGAGGACAGGGAGGTTTTCGATGCGCGTTTACGGAATCATTCCGGCTCGGCTGCAGTCTTCGCGCTTGCCGCGCAAGCTGCTTTTGGCCGAGACCGGCAAACCTCTTCTGCAGTACACCTGGGAGCAGGCCTGCCGGGCCAAATCGCTGACCTCCGTAATCGTCGCCACCGACAGTGAGGAGATCGCCCGTGCTGTCCGTGGCTTCGGCGGCCGTGCCGAATTGACAGGCGAACATCCGAGCGGCACCGATCGCATCGCCGAAGTCGTCCGCCGCTGTTGCCGTGACGCGAAAATTATTGTGAACGTTCAGGGCGACGAGCCGGAGATCGACCCGTCGCACATCGATCTGTTGGTGAAGACGCTGGCCGAGCATCCGCGCGTTGAAATGTCGACGCTTGCCACGCCGATCACCAGCCGCCGCGAACTCGACGACCACTCGTGCAATAAGGTTGTGTGCGCGGATAACGGTCGCGCGCTTTACTTCAGCCGATCGACAATACCCTACGTGCGGGACGCCGTTTGGGACGAATTACTGCAAACGAATTCACCGTGGCTGTTGCATCTGGGTCTTTACGCCTACCGTTCCGAGTTCCTCTTGAAACTGGCCAAGCTGCCGCCGTCGCGACTGGAACGCCTGGAAAAATTGGAACAGTTGCGCGTTCTCGAAATGGGGGCGAACATCCAGGTGGCGGTGGTCGAACAACGGTCAGTTGGCATCGACACGCCGGAGGATTATGCTCGGTTTGTCGAGCGCATGCGGACTCGATCGGCCGCGTGAGGCGCTGCGGCTGTGCTCATCGTTTTGACTCATCTCTGTCCCCATTGTGGAGTGCTTTGACGGCAAGCTGGCACCTTGCCTGACAAAATTATGACAAAACACATCTTTGTGACGGGGGGCGTGGTGAGCAGCCTGGGCAAAGGGCTCACCTCGGCGTCGATTGGCCTGCTGCTGGAACGCCGCGGGTTGCGCGTGCGGATGCAAAAACTTGATCCGTACATCAATGTCGATCCCGGCACAATGAGCCCCTATCAGCACGGCGAGGTCTACGTTCTCGACGACGGTTCCGAGACGGACCTCGACCTGGGCCATTACGAGCGGTTCACCAACAGCCCACTTTCCCGCGAGTCGAACTACACGACGGGCCAGATCTATCTTCGCGTGATCGAGAAGGAACGCCGCGGCGAATATCTGGGCCGCACGGTCCAAGTCGTGCCCCACGTCACCGACGAAATCAAATCCGCCGTGCGGAATCTCGCCGGTCCGGACGTCGACGTGGTGATCACCGAATTGGGCGGAACGGTCGGCGACATCGAAGGCCTGCCGTTTCTCGAAGCGATCCGGCAGATTCCGCTCGATATCGGCAAGCATAACTGCCTGTTCATCCATTTAACGCTCGTGCCCTATCTCAAAGCGGCTCGCGAGGCGAAGACCAAACCCACGCAGCACAGCGTGGGTCAGTTGCGGCAAATCGGTATTCAGCCCGACATTCTGATTGTGCGGACCGAGCGGCCGTTGGGTCGGGAGAACTGCGACAAGATT
>CAYWOV010000272.1:0-5323 GCA_964459965.1 uncultured Planctomycetaceae bacterium
CCTCCCTTCCCCGAGTTCGTCGCTTCCTTTCCTCAAAAGCAGTCACGGATGACGATTTGCCTTCCTGTTCAGCGTCGGCGCGGAACTCGGGCCCCCGGGCGAAGCCGCGCCCTGGCGTGGGCTGCCGTTTCCTGGGTCGCACTTGCCGGGTGCAAGACGGGGATCGACGCATCGTCGTTGCAGCCCAACAACGAAGCGGCCATCCAACAGATGACCAACACGGATGACGTGCATGGTCCCATGGAGCGCTTCCTGAGTTCGCTGGACTGGCGCGAAACCGACGAGAAGAAGAAGAAAAAGATCCACTTCGTCAACCCGCCCGAGGCGATGGCCGCCTACCACAAGGGCGAAGAGTTGATGAAACAAAAGAAGTACAAAGAGGCTCAGGAGGTCTTCTGGAAAGAGGTCGCCGAAAAGTACAAAGACTACCCGATCCGCGAAGACGCCGTTTACATGTCGGGCGAATGCTACTACCAACAAAAGCTCTATGCCGACGCCGAAGATCAATACAGCCTGGTGGTCAAGGAATACACGGCGACGAAGCATTTGGACGAGATTAGCCGTCGCAAGTTCGAGATCGCGAGGATTTGGCTCGGCTTCTCGCCCCACGACACGGGGATTATCACGGCCAGCCAGATTCAGCCGGTCAACTTCGACGACCCTTCGTCGACGCCGGCGCCGAAAATCGACTACAAGGAGCCGTCGGGCATTACGTACACCGTCCCGATCTTGCCGAACTTCACCGACAAGACGCGTCCCTGGTTCGATACGCAGGGCCGAGCGCTCGACGCGCTCAAATCGATCTGGCTCAACGATCCGACCGGCCCGCTTGCCGACGACGCGCTCATGCTCTCGGCCAGCTACTACCTTCGCAAAGGGGACTATGTCGAGGCAGACCACCTGTATGACTTGCTGCGAAAGGAATTTCACCATAGCCGGCATATGGAGAATGCCTACGTACTGGGAGCCCATTGCAAGTTGATGTCCTACCAAGGACCCGAGTACGGCGGCACCGAACTCGACGAAGCGAAAAAGTTGATGGAGCAGACACTCCGCCTCTACCCGCACCGGCCCGACCGGGCACGCATGGAGGCGGACCTTAAGAAGATCGAAGTGGCAAAAGCGGCCCAAATCTGGGCCGACGTCAAGTTCTGGAAGACCAAGGAAAAACCGAAAGCTGTCGCCATCTCCTGCAAACAGGTCATCCAGAAGTTCCCCAATTCGGAATACGCCCGTATGGCCCGCGAAGAGCTGGCCAAGATCAAACCCCAGGACAAAGTCGACATTCCGCATCCCAAGTACGAGGACAAAGTCTCCCGCTCCAATGGCGAGCCAAACGTCTTCGACGAACCGGGGACGCAGCCCAAGCACGTGCCCGTGAGCGCAGAAGGCTCGGGCCCGCCTGCAATGTAGTAGGAACGAAAAGTGGCGAGTGGCGAGTGGCGAGTGGCGAGTGAAGCGGGCACGCGAACTGTGCGTGGCTCTTTTCTCGCCACTCGCCAGTCGCGGGGCACGCATTTCTATGGGTCCGCCACTCTTTTTGTTGTCGCACTCGCACTCAGCGGCTGTGGCTACACGATCGGAAGTCAATTCCAGCACAACGTCGAGACCGTCTACGTGCCGATCGCCACGTCGGAGGATTTCCGCCGCGGGACCGAATTCCAGCTGACCGAAGCCGTCCAAAAGCAGATCCAGCAGCGAACCCCGTTTCGCCTTGCCAAGGACGAGAGGGCCGACACCAAGCTGACAATGAAGATCAAGAGTATCCGCAAGACAGTCCTCGGAACGACGGCCCAAAACGATCCCCGCGAGTTGCAGATTCAATACGCCGTCGAAGTCACGTGGGAAGACCTCCGCACGGGCCGCATCCTGGCCCAGAACAAAGTCTCAATTGAGCCCGAAGTGACGCGTCTCTTTGCGTCCGGCGAATTCGCTCCGGAACTCGGCCAATCTCTGGCGACCGGCACCCAGGAAACCCTGGACAAAATGGCCCGCCAGATTGTCGACATGATGGAAGCCCCGTGGTGAGTCGCGCGTAAGCGGTGCGAGCGACTCTTTCGACTGCCTTGTCGTCGACCGACCGATGATCGATGATGACGGGTCGGATTCCCGAGCGGCACTCCCCATTCAGCCGACTCCGTCGCTTTCCACCGAAACGCGGCGTCCAATGCAGGTTTCGCGCTACAATGATCCGCCGGTTCGAAGCGATCGAAAGCTCGCTCCAGGCTTATTCCAGGCGGACGTCGAACAGCCGCAACCCCAATCAAGGCGGTCGTCAGCATGACGCCAGCGATCTGACCGCTCGTGTGATAAGCTGAGTGCTTGCCTTGGAAAAGTTAGGGGACGTACTCATGGACAAAGTCAACCTGCGGCAGAAGCTGACTCAATTCGCCGAGCAATGGAGCCCGAAGATTGTCGGCGAGCTCAACGGCCAGATGGTCAAACTGGTGAAATTTCAGGGCGAGTTCGTCTGGCACCATCACGACGATGAGGACGAGATGTTCCTCGTCGTCCAGGGTCGCTTCCGAATGGATTTTCGAGATCGCGCCGTCTGGATCGAAGAAGGCGAGTTCCTGATCGTGCCCCGCAGCGTGGAGCACCGTCCCTTCGCCGAAGAGGAGGCTCACGTGCTGCTGTTCGAGCCCGCCTCGACGTTGAACACGGGCAATGTCCAAAACGAGCGCACCGTGGCCCGACTGCAGACGCTCTGAGGTCCGGTTGCTGGAGGCAGTACAAACGGGTGCTAGATGGTGAACGAATCGGCGCTCAACATTCTTTGCGATCCGGATACGCATGACCCGCTCGTCGAGCACGGCGACGCTCTCGTTAATCCGAAGAGCGGGAAACGCTTCCCTCTGCGCGACGGCGTGCCCTGTTTCGTGAACGAGGCTACCGGGCTCAACCGCAAGTACCAGTCGCTCTATGACTGGATCGCACCCTTTTACGACATCGGCGAGCACGCTTACTTCTGGGTCGTGAGGAAAGAGAGTTTTCGAGTCGTTCTGAGCAAATCGCTAGAAGTGCCCCCGAAGGCGCGCGTGTTAGAAGTGTCGGTCGGGACCGGCGGGAACCTGCCTTATTTGCCGTCAGATGTCGAGTTCTACGGACTGGATCTCTCGTGGGGCATGCTGAAGCGCTGCCGTCGAAACTTGCGCCGCTGGAAACGCGAGGCCCTGCTTTGCCAGGGCGAAGGCGAACGATTGCCCTTTCGCGATTCGACGTTTGACGTCGTCTTCCACGTGGGTGGCATTAACTTCTTCGAAGACCGTGCCCGCGCCATTCGCGAGATGATCCGCGTGGCGCGCCCCGGCACCCGTATCGTCATCGCCGACGAAACGGAGCAAGCCGTGCGGACGGTCTACGAGCGCATGCCGTTCGTCAGGCGATTCTTCAAGTCGCGTGCGACGCAGGTCCACACGCCGACGGACCTGGTCGCAAAGGACATGCAGGAGGTGCATTCCGAGACGGTCTTTGGCGGGCTGATGTACGTGCTTAGCTTCCGCACGCCCGCAGCCAGTGGCTGACATTCAGTCGAGGTCGAAAGAGCGTATCAATCACCAACGTCGACTTGCGGCGTGATTCTCCACACATTGAGACGGTCGGAGAGCCGCCCATGACGACATTTCGGCGACTCCGGGAGTATATTGACCGAAGCCGCGAGCGTAGCGAAGAGAATGTAAAGAGCGCGTCCTCATCGCGCGGAGCCTGTTGCCGTCCTCAATCTGGAAAGAGCCAGAGATGTTCACTCTCGGAAGACAGTCGCGACGACGTGCCATGACGAACCGCGTCATTTGGTGGGCGCCCGCTATTTTGCTAATTGCCGCCGGTGCCGCGGTCGCAGACAACCAAAATGCGAACGAAACCACTTCGGCCTTAATCCGCGCCAATGTCGACGCGTTCGTCAAAGCCTATAACTCCGGGAACGCGAAGGCGATCGCCGATCTCTTCACTCCCGAAGGCCAACTGATCGACGAGAACCAGAACACGACACTGGGGCGTGAAGCGATCGAGCATGCGTTCGCCTCCGTCTTCGCCGCCTCTCCTCAGGGTCGGATCGAGGTCAATGTCGCCTCGATCCGGTTTTTCGGCTCGGCACTGGCTATCGAAACCGGCACGACAAAAGTCGTCGCCAAGCCGGGAGAAGCTGCCGACGTCACGAGCTACACGGTCGTGCATACAAAATCGACCAACGGCAAATGGCTCATGACTTTCGCGCGTGACACGTCCACCGCGACGGACGAGAGTCCGACCGGGACCACGGCTCCGATCGATGCGAACGCGGCGAGTCAGCCGGTTAATTCTGAGCGGCTCAAACCCTTGAGCTGGCTAGTCGGCGATTGGATCGACGAGGGCGACGACTCGATCGTGATCAGTTCGTGCAAATGGAGCGCCGACAAGAATTTTCTCCTGCAAAATATCGAGGTCCGTAGCGAGGGACGCGACGCGCTGATCATTCGCGAGCGGATCGGGTGGGATCCGCTCGCCGGGCGCATCAGGGCCTGGCTCTTCGACTCCAACGGCGGCTACGGCGAATCGCTCTGGACGCAGCAAGGCCACTCATGGCGCCTCAAATCGACCGGCGTTCGGCCAGACGGCACAAAGTCGTCGTCCACCGACATCTTCACGCCGACCAGCAAGGACTCATACACCTGGCAGTCCACAGATCGCTTGGTTGGAACTCAGAAAAAACCTCCGATCGAAGTGAAAGTCGTCCGCAAGCCGCCGGAGGTGGCGAAGTGATCGACGGATTCAAGGGCCGCACCTTTAGTTGCCAGATTGACGTGAACTCTCCTCGACCTGTGAGAAACAAGATGTCTCGGGCACTGCTGGTCGGCTTCGCTGCTGTGGCCCTAATGGGATTTGTCGCGATTAGCGACCTCTCTGCGGCCGGTCGCGCCGGTGGAGGTCGACCCGGTGGAGGCGGCGGCGGAGGTGCCGGCGGCGGTCGTGGCGGCGGCGCGGGAATTGGCAGCGGCGGCTTTCGAGGCGGCGCCAGCGGTGCGGGACCATCAACCGGCGGCGGTCGTGGCGGAATCGGAAACGGTGGACTCGCGGATCGAACGCCAACTGGCGGCGGCAATCGGCCGTCAATTTTGCCGGTTGAGGGAAATCGCCCTGGATCCGGCAAACCAAACCCTGGCAATCCCGGCGCAGGACGACCGGGCGGCGGTAAACCAGGCACGGGCAATCCAGGAGGTGGCAAACCCGGTGGGGACAAACCGAGCATTGGCATACCGGGTGGCGGAAATCGGCCGGGAGGCGGTGATCGCCCAGATAACGGAAATCGGCCCGGCAAACCGGGCGACAATCGACCGGGGAACGG
>CAYWOV010000273.1:0-5318 GCA_964459965.1 uncultured Planctomycetaceae bacterium
TTGTGGTTCACACACGGCGGCGACTCAACGGCGACATGCTTCGATTCATCGAGAGCGCGGATCGCCAGCTCGGCCCGCACGGCGAGCGGGGCCGCGATCAGGATGCAATCGACATCCTCCCGGACCAGCAAATCGACCAGCCGAGGCGACGCGTTCGGAAAGAGGGCCCGCGCGCGGCCCGCGTTCGCGCCGTCGTCCCACGCGGCCACAACCCGCATGTCGCTGCGAAGGCTGATCCGCTCCAAATGGTGCGCCCCGCCCGGCCCGAGTCCGACCAGCCCGATCCGTAGCGGCTCGTTGGTTTCTGCTTGTGCCATCGAGATCAGCGCTTCTTTTCTCGATTGAGTCGGGCCACTATTTCCCAATCGCGTAGAGCGACTTCTTGCCGCGCAGGTAGATGCGGCCGTTGCTGACCGCCGGCGAGGCGGTGAATTCGTCGTCGAGCGAGTTTTGGGCGACGACGTGAAACTCGCGGGACGCGTCGATGACCGTGCACTGGCCGTCGTGGCCGAGAAAATAGATGTGGCCGTCGGCCGCCAACGGCGAGGACTTGAAATTGCGTGACGCCAGGCGATTCCGCCACTCGCGTTTGCCCGTGCGGGCGTCGAGACAGCTGGCAACGCCGCTATCGGCCACCATGTAAAGCGAGTCGCTGACGACAACCGTGCAGCACGTGTCGGGCGTCGAATCGGTGTATTTCCAGGCGACGGCCGATGCCGGATCGAGCCGGCCGTGCCCGTCGAGCTTCACCGCTTGCAGCGGGCCCCGCATGCCCTGCGTCACGTACACGAATCCGTCGGCGATCGTCGGGCCGGTGATCAGCCGTCCGCCGGAGAGGCCGGGCAATTCCCACAAGCGCGTGCCTTTCGTCGGATCGTAGGCGTCGAGCACCGTGCCGCCCATCACGATCATTTGCGGATGTCCCGACGACCGGGTCAAAACGGGCGTCGTGTAGGAGTCGCCCGACTCGGCTTCGGCCCCCGTCATCCGCACGACTTTCCACAGCGGCTTGCCGGTCCGCTTGTCGTGGGCGATGACGTAACTCGGAGCGATCGGCCGGCCGCTGCCTTCGAGCGAGTCCTGCATGCAGACCGAAATCACCGCGTCGCCGACGATGATCGGGCTGTTGGCGTGGCCCCACCAAATCGTGTACGGGCCGAAGTCGGCGACGAGGTTCCGCTTCCATTCCAAGTGGCCGGCGAACGTGTACGAAGCCAGGTCGCCGCTGCCGAAATGCACGATCACGCGCTGGCCGTCCGTGACGGGCGAGGGGCTGGCCATATTGTGCAGCGGGTGATATTTGGCCGACCGCTTTTTGCCCATCACGCTACGGTTGGCCTTGCCGGAGCCGACCTGCTCCTTCCACACGATTTTTCCCGTCGCCTTGTCGATCCGCAGCAAGAGCAGCGTGCCCTCGTTTTCGGACGTGACGAACATCGCGTCGCCCACGATGGCCGGCGTGCTCGTGCCCCATTGCGGCAGGGCCGTCTTCCAGGCGATGTTTTCCGTCTCGGACCAGTGAGCCGGCAGGCCCTTTTCGTCGCTTGTGCTGTCCCCGGCCGGCCCCCGCCACTGCGGCCAATCGCCCGCTCGCCCGGATTGAGTCGCCACAAAGAAGAGGGAAAATGCCGCGGCGATTTTGAGCAGGCAACGGACGTGTGGCATCGACTCTTCTGTGCTCCGCAATTCATGTGACCTTCGGGCGGGACTTTCCAATTCGATCTTAGCCGTGAATTGGCCGCTTGTCGCGGATGCTCGAAGACTTGAGAGGCACTGCAAACCCGCGCTACGGGAATTCGTCTCCCAGAGATTCCTTCAGAATCTCCCAGTTGATCCGCCAGCCGTCTTCTCGGTCGAAGGCCAACAGCAACTTCACCCGCTCGATGTCATTGGCGCTCCTGCCGTGGACGAACACAACGCGAAAGTCGTGCCGCTGGTGCCGCAGATACACCTTGCGAAAAACAGCCCGCGGAAACCGACCGGCAAGTTCCGGGTCGACGTAATCAAGAGGCTTGTAGACCGCGGGGTTCGCCTCAAGCTGTTCGAACATGCCCCGGACGAGAGTTTTGAGTTCCTGGCTCGTGTCGCGAATCCGCTTGATCGCACCACGCACCAGCCGTGAATCGATTTCCGCTGCCATTCACGAGGTCGCAGATCATTTTGAAACGGGTTTTTCGTCTGCGAAGTAAATCTCGCGCCAATCCTCGGCCTCGAAGGGCTGCTGACACGCCTGATCCATCTGGCGCTTGAGCAGCCGGGCGAAGTCGGGATCGACGCATTCCGAGAGCGCCTCGGCTTCGTCGCTGTCGATATCGATCTCGACGGCGTCGGCGAAGGTCGACCGGGCGATCAACTCTCCGCGAGACGAGTTGGTGTAGCTCTCTTGCCGATGCGCCTCCTCGAGCAGCTGGTCGTTGACCAGGTACCCGATCGTGTCGTGCGTTTCTTTGAGCGCGGCCGTCCAGGCTCTGAAGTTGTCCTCAAAGACGCGCTCGAGAGTTTGGCGGAGATCGTCGGGCAGCTGCGCCACGAGGCGGACGGACGGCCCGTCGCACACGAAGGCCATTCGCCCCGCCCGCGCCAGATCGTTCAAAGACGCGTCGATCTCTTCGCTGAATTGACCGTGCATCCAACGCTTGAAATCGAAGAACCGCTCGGACGGATGCTTCTCTTCCGTGAAAAAAAGCGTCTTGTGAACGCGAAGCGGTCCATAGGCGCCGTGTTTCCAAAGCACGAGTGCGCGCAGCACGGCAAGACGCTGGAGCGTTTGCTTCGACAGCTTGGCCATGTTCGCACCCCTCAGTATTCTAGTCAATATTCTACGCTGTTTCGTGTACCTAAGTTCAAGATATCCCAGTTTTCTGCTCAGGCCGCAATAGTTTTCATCGACGCGACTTAGCCCTCGTGCCGGAAGCTCCGCCTGGGCACGCGGGGCGCCCTCTGGGCCCCGGAAGCTCTGCTTCCTTTGATGCCCTGCTGACACCGTGAACCAACTCCGCGACCTCGAAGCAGAGAGAGTGTGAATTTATTGGGACATGAGTTTTCGCGCCGACGTAAGTCCTTATTCGATGGTCGATCGATCGACGACAAATAAGGAGTTACAACATCCGAAAACGCGGTCGTTCAAAAAATTCACACGCTCAGAGCTTCGAGAAAGTGTGTTCCCAAGGAGACCTTGGGAACAAGGGGCGAAGGAGACCTTGGCAACAAGGGCGTATCGACCCTCGGCTGCACCCTATCGTCGGGCCAGTTTGCGGAGCACTTCGACGCCCCGTTCGAGCGTGCGGTGTTCGGCGGCGAAGGAGATGCGGAAGTGCGTGTCGCGGCCGCTGAAGACGTTGCCGGGGATGATCAGCAGGTTGTTGTTGATCGCCTCGGCCACGAATTCGCTCGCCGTGCCCCAGGGCGCCTTGGCGAACAGGTAAAACGCACCGTCGGCCGGGGCGAACTCGTAGAGGCCGCCCAGCTCGTGCAGCATGAAGTCGCGGTTGAGGCGGTATTCGGCGACCCGCTCGGGGAACTCGAGATCGCAGGCCGTCACGCCGGCCCACTGTGCGGGCGTCGGGGCGCAGACATACGTGAACTGCTGCAGCTTGATCATCTGCTGGATCACGTCGTCCGGGCCGTGCGCGTAGCCGAGCCGCCAGCCGGTCATCGAGTGCGACTTGCTGAAGCCGTCGATCACGATCGTGCGCTCGTTAAAGCGGGCCGGGCTGGTGAAAGTCCGGTCGTAGCAGAACGTGCGATAGATCTCGTCGCTGATCAGGGCGATGTCTTTCTCGGCGGCCAGGCGGGCGAGCCCTTCGATTTCCTGATCGCGAAGCACGGTGCCCGTCGGGTTGGCCGGGCTGTTGCAGACGATGACTTTCGTCCGCTCGGTGATCGCCGCGCGGACTTTGTTGAGATCGATGCGGAAATCGGGATACGTTTCGACGAGCACCGGCTTGCCGCCGACGAGCGTGGTGAGGTGCTTGTACATCACGAAGTAGGGATCGAAGAACAGCACTTCGTCCCCCGGATTGACCAGCACCGACAACGCCAGCATAAATCCGCCGCTCGTGCCGCTGGTGACGAACAGCTTGCGATCGCGATGGCCGTACTCCGCGTCGACCCGCGCTTGCAGTTTGGCCAACAGCGGCGGAATGCCCTGCGATTGGCTGTAGGCGTTCCGCCCTTCGGCCACGGCCCGGTAGAGCGCTTGCTTCACCGGGTCGGGCGTATCGAAGTGCGGCTGCCCGATGCTGAGGTTGATCGGGGCCTTCATGTTGGCCGCCAGATCGAAGACCTTCCGAATGCCGGAAGCGTCGATCCGGCTCATCCGGTCGGCGATCCAGGGGCGGCTCATGATTTCTCGCCAAGCAGCTTGACGATCGTCGGCTCGATGGCCGTGGCCCAGATCTCGTAGCCCTTGGCATTGGGATGCAGCGCGTCGGGCATAATCTCTTTGGTCAGTTCGCCGTCCGCCGTGAGGAACTTCGGACCGATGTCGAGATAAAAGATTTTCTTATCGTCGGCCAGCTTGGCGATTTGCTCGTTGGCCGCTTCGTTGATCTTCCGCAGTTTGCCGTCCGGTTTGGCGTCGCGGGGGAAGATGGCCAGGATCAGCACTTTGGAATCGGGGACTATCTCCTGCAGTTTATCGACAACGGCCTTCACGCCGTCGACGATTTGCTTCGACGTGTTGCCGGAGCCCGCATTATTAGTGCCGATCATCACCACAGCCAGCTTGGGGTGCAGACCGTCGAGATTGCCGTGATCGAGCCGCCACAAGACGTGCTGCGTCTGGTCGCCGCCAATTCCCAAATTGACAGTGTGCCGTTTGGTGTAGAACTTCTCCCACACCTCTTTGCCGCCGCCTTCCCAGCCCTGCGTGATCGAATCGCCGACGAAGAGCAGTTGTGCGTCCGGGTTTTTCTTCACGGTCTCGTTGAGATGTGCTTGCCGATCGACCCACCACTTGTCCTTGCGGGGGACGGGCACGGTCGATGATTCCGCGCGCGGACGGCGCAAGTTCACCGGCCTCGACTCGGCAGGACCGGCAACCATTCCAAACGCGAGAACGAAAACGCACGGCAGCACAAAAGCTCGACGGTGAAGACTTCGCACGGCAGGACCTCTTGGGGGGATTGTTCGAGTGGGGCCAATCGGGAATGCGAATCAACGCGGCACTAGTTTATCTGCGTCTGAGAAGCCGTTCCAGCGAACGCCCGAGACTCGTCGGCAGTCGTCCGACTTTAATCAATTCCATGAAAATCCAGGCGATTTCTTCAGCGGGCGTTCAGAACGCCTTCAGGTTGGCAGAATTGTCATCTTTTTCC
>CAYWOV010000274.1:0-5317 GCA_964459965.1 uncultured Planctomycetaceae bacterium
GCGACGGGGACGGGCGAAGCACCACATAACGCGATGGTTGCAGGGCTGCTTTCGCGCGGACACATTGGAAGGATCGCGGTCGTCACGTGCGTTCGCTATCGGGACGATCTTGGATACGTTTCCGTTCATCGAGCCCTCGAACGGCGTTTCCTGAACTACCGGTATGTCCCGCTGACCACGCGCGAGCCCGAAAATGTCAATCCCTCGCATCCCAGTTTTGTGGGAAAGACATATTTGCAGGACCTCTTCGCGTCGGAGTCGGCAGTTCAGAGAATCGGCTTTCCGCTGGATCCCTTGCGTACCCACGTTTACCTCTGCGGTGCACCGGCGATGATCGGACTGCCAAAGCGCACTCCCGACGGCGATGTCCATTATCCGGAGCCGATTGGAATGGTCGAACTGCTCGTCCGCCTCGGGTTTCGCGTCGACGAGCCGCACAATCCGGGTACGATTCACTTCGAGAAGTATTGGTAATCACCCGGCTTCATGAAATCGCCACGATACGGTCTCGTCCTCGCCGCTTTGTCGCCGCGGATTTCGATTGATTTTGCTTCAGTCAGCGGGTCGCGGCCGGTTGGGATCATGCGGTGCCGGCCGGGGTCGTTCTATTCTTAGCACGCGACATCTTGAGGAGGGCAAATTGACCAACACTCCCCAACGCACCAGCGTAGGAATAGGTGGAGAGAGTGGGAGAGCGCCAAGATGGATAACTGGAAGGGGCCGAGCGGGGCTCGCCACTCCGGCGGCTCATCGGAGTTTCAACAAGGAGGAAGCGGCTGTGAGAGTTCGATGGTCGGGCAGTTAGCCCCGTAACCGAGGGCGAGCTTCGAAGTCCGTGGCGAGGGATGGAAAGGCAAGAGATCGGCCGCGAACCGTGGATTGCCTCCTTCGCATCCTGTCATCGGGGAACAACGACTCGCACGCTTGCGGGGCTAGGTGGCAGAAACCGGGTTTAGAGCCCGGTTTTTTTACGCACCTTAGCTTGGAGTTTCTGTCTGCATTGTCGTGCTCGCCCGCCAAGCTCCACATCGCCGTTGTGCTAGGATGTGTGTAAACCCCTGGCGCAGAAACCAGTCTTGACGGTCAACGGCCAATTGTTTGGCAAGGTTTGCACCAGGCACGCCTTGGCGATGGTCGTAAATGTAGTTGTGGAATCCAAAACGGAGCAAGGCCCATGACGACAAAGGACAAGCACACGGCACGTCGGATCGTCATTGTCGGTGGCGGAGTCTCGGGACTTTCAATCGCGGTTCGACTCTCCCAGTCGGGCCTTGCCGTCACGGCGCTCGAGGCCGGCCGGCTAGGTCAGGCCGCATCCACGAAAAACCAAGGTTGGCTTTACAGCGGTGCCTGGTTTGCTCCTCAGCAGCCCGAGCTGGCACGATTGTGCTACGAGTCACTGCAGCAAACAATCAAGCTGTGCCCCGAATGCCTTAAACCTGATACGCTTTCGATGATCTTTGTCATCTCGTCGCGTAAAACGAATGCGACTCTTTGGACGAACGCGTGGAACGAAGCAGGAATTCCCTATCAGCAAATCGGCACCATCGTCGCGACCCAAGAGACTGGAATCTCCGAATCGATGATCCAGCACGCTTATCGCCTCCCGGACCGGGCCTTTCGAAGTGACGTCCTCCTGGAATGTCTGACGGCAAAGGCGGAACATCAGGGAGTTGAAGTTCGGACCGAATCTCCAGTGACCGCCTTTATCAGAACGGGAAATCGCATCGACGGCGTGGTCACTTCGCACGGCGAAGAGATTGCCGCCCGGCTCGTTATTCTTGCGGCCAACGTCGGGGGCTTACCCCTCTGGCCGGACGTCGCGAAGCCTGGGGAACAATCCGGATTTCAACGAATCGGTTTGAAGACACATTGTCTGTCTGTTCGCCCAGGTTTAGCCGAAGCCCCTTTTTGCGTCGTTGACGCGGAAGGCTTCAACCACATCCCTCATCGGCCCGTGTCCGTATTCGGCTCGAATCGTTGGGTCCCAGTGTTTCAGCTCGCGGATCAGCACGTGATCGTGCCGGAAATTGATCGCATGCGGAAGCTGCTCTCGCAGTTCTATCCGCATTTTGACGGCGAGGGCCACACGATCACTGAGTGGTCGGGAATCACGATCCAAGCCATGCATTTCGACCAAATCGAGCCGGGGCTGGCACCGATGCCCACAGTCATTGACCATGAGCACGAACCACCACGAGCGTCGAACCTCCTCAGTGTTTTCCCCGGTCGCGCCTCACTTTGGCCTCAACTTGCGGAGGCGACCCGCCTCGTCGTTCTGGAGAAGCTGCAAGAGGGCAGCCGTCAGATCGCGTCGCCGCCGTGGTCGATCGACTCGCCCTGACTTGGTGCGTCGACCGGGGACATAGTGACGTGCGTCACCGCGCTCGCAAACGCAAAAGACGGTGCTCGTGTTTGACACATTCGCGACTCATTCAGCGATGGTGGAGCGAACGCTCGCAGTCCATGCAATATCTCGCATCGGGTACGGCTTCCAATCGCACTCCAGCGATTTCATTTCCGCATTGGCAGCATTTCCCGAATGTCCGCTCCTTGATGCGGTCTAACGCCGAGTCGATTTCGCGCAGCCGTGTCCCCTCTTCGGTTGCCAGCGAGATATCGACGTCGATTCCTTCGCTTGGTGCGATCTCGTGCTCGCCAGTCGGATGCACTTCCTCCGGGATCGATTCGCGAATGCGATCCATTTGGTGGACGAGTTGACCGCGTTCGTCGAGCAGCCGCTGCCGATACCGTTCCAGTTTGTCAGATCGCATGACGAGTTACCCTTTCAAGAATCGTCGAACTCGAGCAAGTTTGACGCCGAAGCAAAACGTTTCGTTCTTCCGGTTTGTTTACTCACCCCCGCAAGTGATGACCCGGTAGCTGGTGGTATTCACCGCAGAATCCGTCCGGTTTCAAATGTCAGCGACGGCAATCGTACGAGCGGAGCGGGGCTCTTTCGAGGATTGTAATCGGGCCGTTCGCTGCGCTTCGTCCATTGTCGGGCGCAGGTGGTTTCTTCGTCATTCTCACTTGGGCGTCTTCGCTGCCTCACCTCGCGCAATCCGCGCCGTGCGACTGGGAGCCTTCCCTTTCTTTTGCTGCTCTTCGAGGAAATTCGTCAACTCCTCGAGCGTGATTTCGCCATTGTGATTCTTGTCGGCCATCATAAAAAACGCTTTCAGGCGGAACGGCTCAAGCGGAATCTCCTTCTGCGAGACCTTTCCGTCATGGTTCTTGTCAAATTGGTTGAGGAGAAACCGGGCGACCTCCGCCGGTCCGGGAACAAAGCTGGGAACTTTACCGGCGCTGACGTCCGCCTGCGAGATCGGAACGGCGACATCGTAGAAGCCGATCATCATCTCGTCCCAAGTCTGATCGCCCCAGTGAACCACGGCCTTCGGATCGGGATTGCTGAGATTGTTCTCTGAATTGTCATAATGGGCCGTGCAATGAATGATCGACCCTTTGGGAATGTGTTTGAGTGTCGGAAGCTGGTAGGTCAGTTGCCAGCCGAAATCGTAGCGCGGAATGTCCAGAAGCACCTCAGTCTTTCCATCCGGATATTTCACCTCATAGCGGAACGCCTTGCCGCGCAGATGCATGTGGGGAAAGAGTTCGACGAGATCCATGTCGAAGTTCCAGGCAAACGAATCGGCATCGACGAGATAGTCGTCCGCGCCGGCCGGAATCGCAAATGTCTGATTGATCGCCTGCGTCGTCCGCACCAGATGCGTCACTTCCTTCGGGTCGGCAAAGACGATTCCGACCTTGCTGCAATCGTCGCCTGGGGCACCATTCGTGGTGTAGTGCATCTGGAAGAGAAGCTCGTGGCCTGCCGGGACAAACTTTGCCATGCCGGCGGGCAACACGGCAGCCGCGGCGCCGGGAGCGTATCCGACCAGAAACTGCCGACGTCGATCATCGCGGTTTCCCTTGGGCTGTGAAAACACGAGGATGTGATGCACGATCGCGCGGTTGCCCGGCCGTGCTTCAATGGCCTTGATCCACTTATTCTCCTTGAAACCCGGATCGACGGCGAAGTACTGGTAGGGAACCGTACCTTCGGCGGGCACTCGATATGGCTTCTTGGCCATGTAGAAAACTTGATCGGGATCCTTTGATAACTGCCAACCGTCGACGAATTTCGGGGGCTCCGGAAGATCTTTTGGATTGCCTTCCGGTGCGCCGGCGGCCGCCCATTGGTAAAGAATTTCTTTCTCGTCGTCCGGCAAGCTGCGGTCATTGCCGAAATGCCCATACTTGGGATCAGCGAACCAGGGCGGCATCCGGCGGTTGCGGACAACTTCCGCGATCGTCTCTGACCAGCCCGAGACCTCTGCATACGTTGTCATTGCAAAAGGCGCGATCTCGCCCACTCGATGGCAAGCCACGCACCGCTTATTGAGCACGCGAGCCACCTGGTTCGAGTACGTCACCTTGGCTGCTGCGTCGGGGCTATGCACGCGGCCGATGAAGCACCCGACGACCCCGGTTTCGGCTTTCGACACAGGTTTTCCGGCGAGAACGTCCTCGATCGCAGATTGAAGAAAGCTTTGCGCCGCCGACTTTCGGGCGTAGCCGACTCCGTATTGGTCGTCGATGCGGCCGTGATAGCGGATGACACTCCCATGGTCGAGCACGAAAATCTCCGGCGTTCGCACAGCGCCGAGTCGATCGGCAAGGCGATTGTTGAGGTCCTTGAGGATCGGAAAGCCGATCTGATGCACGCGTGCGTACGAAGCGATGTCTGTGATCGCGTCTTGCCGGTTGGCGTTGACTCCCAAGAACTGCACCCCCTTCTCGCAGTACGTCGTTTGCATCTGTGCGAGCCGCGGGCCATACAGCTTGACGAGCGGACACTCGGTGCCGAGAAACGCAATGACAACGACCTTCTTGTCTTTGTAGTCAGCCAGAGCGTGGGGCTTGCCGTAGAAATCGTTGAGGACAAAATTGTCGACCTTCCGTCCGAGAGGGGACAGGGCGGCGCCTTCCCCGCTCCAAGCCACAGATGTCAACAGCGTGCAAAGTCCCAAGCCGAGTAAAAGCCGGATGCTGACCATGAGCCCACGAGCCTCCCTTACGGTTCACGTTCTCGGGCGGGGGTGCCCGTTCTTGTGTCGGAGTCTGACTTAGCCCTTCGCTCACGGCATTTGATGTGCCGAAGAATCCTTGGACCGTGACTGGTTAGAAATCCCAGTTCAAAACAGTGTTCGCAACGCGGCGGGCGCGCCCTTGTGTGCGAAGTCGCACAGTTGCGCGCGGATGAGCACGGGTATTAGGAGCGTAGGCAGGGAGTTCGCTCTTTACGTGCGAA
>CAYWOV010000275.1:0-5309 GCA_964459965.1 uncultured Planctomycetaceae bacterium
ACTTCAAACCAGTCGATCTCGGCCTGGGAGCCTCGCTTACGCCTGAGCAGTTGCGAAATCGACGCCTCCTGCTGAAGAGTGTTAACGATCACATTCGCCGGCTAGGAAAAGACTCCGCCCTCCAGGCCCTGGACACGAACTATCAGAAAGCGTTTGCCCTGTTGGAATCCGGGCTGACCACGCAGGCGCTCGACATCCGCCGGGAGCCCGCTTCGATTAGGGAAGCGTACGGGCGGAATTTCTTCGGTCAATCGCTGCTCCTCGCGAGGCGCCTGATCGAGGCCGGCGTGCGGTTGGTCCATGTGAACTGCATGTCAAGCATCTTTGGGGGCGTCGAAAACTGGGATACTCATAAAGATAATTTCCAGTTGCTCAAGCATCCCTTGCTGCCGCGCATGGATCGTGGCGTGGCCGCCCTGCTGGAGGATCTCTCTGTCCGAGGTCTCTTGTCGGAAACTCTAGTCGTCGTGACGGGAGAGTTTGGCCGCACGCCCCGAATCAATGCAGTCGCCGGACGTGACCACTGGTCATGGGCGTTCTCGGTGCTCTTGGCCGGCGCAGGCGTCCCGGGCGGCCGCCTCTACGGCGCCACGGACAAGTACGGAGCCTACCCAATCGAAAAAGCGGTACGCTCAGGCCAACTCGCCGCCACCATCTTCCATGCGTTGGGCATCGATCCGATTGCCCGCGTTCCAACACTGCTCGGTCGCCCCTGGCAAATCTCTGCCGAGGCACCCGTGCAGCAGCTCCTCGGGTAGAGATTCGGGGTGGACTCGCCCCGACGTTTGGCGAGGTTCGTTTATCGAAGACCGTGCCCAGACTCCGGGATAACGCATGAGTTTTCGGCACGCGGAAGTGCACGCCGAAAAGCGGATGGCTTTCCAGGTCCTGCTGGGGCGCACGCGACGGCAAAAGTCGGACGCTGCATTCTGTCGGCAAGTCTCCACTAATGGCCCCCTTCCTGTTGTAACACATCACCGCCAAGTTCGACTGTCCATGCATGTTGCCTAGCTTGGCGGAACCGTGGAACCATTCGACCGTTTTGAGGTCGTCCTTAGCGACGCCCCTTCCGAGAAAATAACACTCCAGGAGCGACTGTGTTGACGCGGACGTGCGGGGCCATTACCCGTGCCAGATCGATCGTCATGTTGATCAGGGCGGCCTTCGAGACACAGTAAGGAATCGAGCTGCCGGCTTCATCACCGGCCGCTGGCTCGAACAAGGCCTCGTCCCCGCCTACGAGCGAACGAAAACAGCCGTCGAGATGCGATCTGCGCGGAAAAAGATTTGCGACCCGATCGACGTCGCTCGGGCGATCCTGAATCTGGTGGAAGGCTCAGAACTGATCACCGGCCAAACCCTCATCTGCGACGGCGGTGGGTGCGCTGGAAGGCGAAGAGAACGAGTCGGCGACTTTATGAACGTGACGTCGTACACACGAAGATCCGTGCGTGAGTCAGCTCAGGGGGGGGTGACGCCCAAGTCGCGCAGGTTTTTCTTGGCAACCTCGTTGCCTTGCTGGGCTGATTTCAACCACCAGGCGATGGCTTCGACACGGTTGGCCTCCACGCCCCAGCCGTTCTGATACATCAGGGCGATGTTGTTTTGGGCATCCGTATTGCTTTGTTTGGCGGCCCGCAGGGACCAGGCCATCGCGGTCTTGTAATCGCGCTCGACGCCGACGCCCTGCATGCACATGTATCCCAGTTTTGCTTGCGCGACGTCGTCGCCCTGTTTGGCCGCCTTGTGAATCCATTCGAGCGCCTTGGATTCGTCCTTATCGACGCCGTGTCCTTCCAAGTAACACACACCCAGTGTGAATTGCGCATCGGTGTTGTTCTGGTCGGCGGCCAGACGAAACCAGCGGACGGCCTCGGCATAGTCTTGCGCGACCATCTCGCCGTTGTTGTAAGCCCGCCCCATGTTGTCCTGGGCCTCGGCAATTCCCTTCTCGGCGGCGATCCGAAGGTATTTGAACGCCTCTTTCCGATCGGTCGTACCGTTGCCGTCGTTATAGAAAATATGGAACAGATCATAGAAGGCGAGCGCATCCCCCGCCGCTCCCGCTTCGAGTAGCCAGCGTCTTGCTGCGGAAAGATCCTTCGGAATGCCTTCGCCCTTTCCGTAGCAGTGGCCGAGCGCCCGCTTCGCATCCGTCAAGCCGTGTTCGGCCCCCGCCCGGAAGCATGCCACGGCCTTCGCCAGGTCGGGCGCGGTCCCTTCGCCGCCGTAATACATGGCGCCCAGCAGGTATTGCGCGTGCTCGCAGCCTTGATCGGCGGACAAAAAGGCCCAGTGGATCGCCTGTTTCAGGTCTTTCTCCACGCCGCGGCCGTCGTGATAGTTCGAGGCCGTCTCGAATTGCGAAAGTCCGTCGCCTTGTTCGGCCCCCTTGAGAAACCACGAAAACGAGGCCGCCGCATCCTTCTCGAGCCCCTCGCCCTCGGCGGCCATATCCCCGAGAGTCCAGCACGCCAAGGCATCGTTTTGCTCGGCGGCCTTGCGCAGCCAGGCGACAGCCTGGACGGGATCTTTGGGCACCCGCGTTCCAAAGTACTTTCGGTACGAGGCCCCGCCCGCGTCCGCAGATCCCGAATCACCGGCGCGGTAGAGACGGCCCAGAGTCATCTGCGCGCGGGGGTCCCCTTTTTCGGCGAGGGGCTTAATCGCCAGGATCCATTCCGTCACCGACATTTGCGGTTGGGGGGTCACCTGCGTCGTGGCGATCTGGTCATCGCGACGGTAAGTGACATCGATTGGTCGGCCCGCGGGAAAAATGTGAACCGTGTTCGCAGCCTCATGAGAATCTTCCCACGATTCGTCGCCGGCTTTCAAAATGACGTCGTCGGGCAGCAGACCGGCTTTCGACGCTCCGCCCCCCGGGTGCACAAAATAAACTCGCGTCCCCCTCAGTTTTTCCGCTTCGACGTCGAAGTTGCGCGCCAACTTCAATCCCAGCTCGCCCGGCCCCCCGACGGCGGTCGGCGCCAGAGCGGGAATTTCGGGCGTGCGCAGCGCTGATGACGGCACCGATCGCTGCGACGGCGCCGGTCTTGAAATCGCGGCGGCCATGGGCGAGACCGGGACACTCTTGATGCCCGATTTGATTGCTGGCTTGCGGGCCGCAGCGAAAAGCGCCTGTTGTCCGACTGACACCTTCGCCGGCGAGTCGCCAATCTTCACCAGCACGCTGGTGGAACGCACCTCGCTGACGGTCCCCCCAGCGACATGCGCCTCTTCCTGAATTTCGGCGAGAAACTCGACGATCTCGACCGTGTCTCCCACGCGCACTCCGTCGGTCTTCGGCACCTCAATCTTGACGACGTTGCCGGAAACCTCCGCAACCCGACCTTTCCTTTCGGCCGCGGGCAATTTGCCGGCAAGCACAATCCCTCCCAGCAGGGCCGCCAGCGAAAACATGGCGCTGCGAGTTCGGGCGGCACGGTCCAGGCGATTGCCCGCAAACATTGGTGAATTTCCCACGATCGACAGAGATCAATTGAGGCGTCTGCACGCGCTCACGGATTGATCCCCAAGTTTTGCAGATGTTGTTTGGCGCCGTCGTCGCCGTGAGCGACCGCTTTGAGGTACCAGGTGATGGCCTCCACGCGGTTGGCCTCCACCCCCAAGCCATTCTCGTACATCACGCCGAGAGTGTCCTCGCCGCGCGCGTCGCCTTGCTTGGCGGCGAGTCGGCACCAGCCGAACGCGACCTTGTAATCCTGCTGAACTCCCTTGCCGAGCGCGCACATGAGGGCCAGGTTAGTCTGGGCCGCGGCAAGTCCCTGTTTGGCCGCCCGGTGATACCATTCGACGGCTTTCAGCTCGTCTTTTTCCACGCCGTTGCCCGCCTCGTAACAAACTCCCAGCGCGAATTCGCCGTTGGGTGAGTGTTGCTCGGCAGTCGCGCGAAACCAACGGACAGCCTGTTCATAATCCCGCGCGACGCGTGCCCCGGTGTAATAGGCGGTCCCCAAATCCATCTGGGCGTCGACCGTTCCCTTTTCGGCCGCCTCGCGAAGCAATTTGAAGCCTTCGTCTCGATCGGACGCATCGATCCCATTGTCCCAAAGGACTTTGGCCAGCACATATCGGGCCTCTTCGTCCCCCTCATTCAGGGCTTCGCGGAGCCAACGCTTTCCCTCGGCAACGTCCTTAGGCAGGCCCATTCCCTTGGCATAGCCTTGGCCGACGATCAATTTCGCCGACCGCACACCCTGTTCGGCGGCCAGCCGACAGCAGACCATGCACTTATTGAGATCGCGGGCGACGCCTTCGCCATTGAGATACAAGAGGCCGAGGTCGGCCTGCGCCTTCTCGAAACCTTGATCGGCCGAGCGAAAGCACCATTGGGCCGCCTGTTCCGGATCTTTCTCGACCCCATCGCCCGCGGAATACATCTGCGAGACCGACCTTTCGCACGACACCTCGCCGCCTTCGCCCCCGATGAGAAACCACGAAAACGCCAATTTTGAGTCCCGGGGAACGCCGTTGCCGGTGCGATACATTTCGCCCAGGGCCCAGCACGCGCCCGGGTCCCGCTGCTCGGCTGACTTGCGGAGCCAGGGAAGCGCTTCAGATGACTCCTTGATATAGATCGCACCCAGCAGATATTGCGCTCGGGCGTCCCCTTTTTCCGCGAGAGACGTCAGGAACTGAACTTTTTGAGCCGTCGATTTTTTCGGTTGAAAGGTGAGCGTTGTCTTGAAGTACCGGCCCTCGCGCCGGAACGTCACCTCCCGTTGCTCGCCCGCCATGTAGTGATGCGACGTCTTGGAGACGGACCGCGAATCTTCCCACGACTCGTCGCCGAGCGTCAGGAGCACATCGTCCGCACGCAAACCGGACGTTTCTGCGGAGTCGCCGGGATAGACAAAATAAATCAGCGTGCCCCGCTGCATTTCGGGATCTGAGTTAAAATTACGGATCAGCATCGAGCCGAACTCACCTGGACCAGAGGCGGTCGAAGGGACCTCAGTGCGAGGTTCGACGGCGGGAGTTGTCGGTTCCGCGACAGGCTGTGGTTGCGGCACCGGCTCCGTCACTGGCTCCTCGGACGCGCGCTGTGAGACCGATTGCGTCACCGGCTGTGAGACCGGTTGCGGTTCAGGTGGTGAGACCGGTTGCGAGACAACGCGGCTCGCGGTGCGCGGTCGGGGACGCGGGACGACTCGGGCTTGTTGGCCGGCCGCTACTTTGCCCGAGGCCTCGCCGATCGACATCCAGACGCTGCCGGCTTCGACTTTCGTGACCGCGCCCGAGGCGACCTGCGCCTCGTCCCCAATCTCGGCGAGCACTTCCACGATCTC
>CAYWOV010000276.1:0-3793 GCA_964459965.1 uncultured Planctomycetaceae bacterium
ATAAGGAAAGTCGTAATATCCGCGAACTTTGCTCAGGCGGCCGCTCTGGCCGGCAGAGAAATCGTAAATGCGTTGATAGTAGTGACCTGCAGCATCGATCGACGTCAGGCCGGTATCTTCGTCACGCCCAATTTCCAGTAGTTGGTAAGGGGAGTAGACGCGGTTCCAAAAAGGGTTCACTGGCCAAACTAGGACGATCGTACAAACCACAGTAAAGGAAAGCCCGACGATCACTGAAGAGCGCGTCCTGAACGTAAACAACAGAATTGCAAAGAAACAAAGTGTGAACCAGGCAAGTGGAGGCGTCCATAACAAACTCGCGACGAGCATCAAAAGGACGCCAAGTAAGCTGCCGAGCAAGTTCAGACCATACGCTCGCAACTTCGTACGGCGCTCCATAAGTCGGCCACAGAGCTGACCCAGCGGAATGAAGGTGAGAGCCGTAAGTAGAAACACGACCGCAAGTAATTCATACAGAAAAACGATGTGCGAGAAGCGGCGAGCATCGATTCCCATCGCGAGTTGCTCGATGAAAGGAGTGACAACGACGTTGGGCCCGCCCCCATACCGACAGACGGTGATGAAGGTGAACTGCCAGGCGAGCAACGGAAGCACAATGATGAGTGGAATGCGATTCCGCGTGGCGAGAGCGTAACCGACTCCAAGGCCCACGAAACATGCGAGTAAGCTGAAGTTCTTGTACAAAGCGATAAAGGGAAGAACCGATGATTGCCAACGGATGATGCCGAGCTCGATAAAGAGGCTGAGCCCCGCGGAGAAAAGAATGGCGGCATCAACGTACTTTGGGGTCAGCGTATCCAAAAAAGTGGCCTGCGAACGGGCGCTGGCATCAATGAAGGGTAGAAGGCGTTTGAGCGCGTAATAGAAAGCCACAGTCGCGAGTGTCGCAACGCAGACCAGCAAGACGCCTTGTGCCACGAACAAGCCGAACCAAGCAGTGCTCAAGCGAGCGATCTGGACCAGTGGCCCGGCTGCGGCGATGCTGAAACTTCCGAACGCGATGAGTACCATAATCCGCGTCAGCGAGTGGGCCATGGCAGATGGTTGCCAATGAGTCGCCGGCTGCGGACGCTGGTGGATGGGCGCGCGGAGTGGATTAGTGAAGGACATTGCTTGGATCCGTGTCAGAGGATCATTGTCGATTGAAGTACCCTTCCACGTCGCCGGCGATAACGCGGCCCATGTGCGAAACACAGCGAGCCGATCAGTGATCTAACAAATTTTATGCGGCGATTAATGGTCGCCGCGGGCCGCGTCTGCCGCCAGCTTCTTCCATTCGGCCTTTCGCCATGTCTGTTTTGCCACGCGTGAGTGCAACTCCTGTAGCTTGTGGTTGTTAAGGGGGTTGAGCGCAAAAAAAACCGACGTGTTCGGCAGCCTGAGGCGGTCGAACACGTCGGCTTATTCGTTAATTGACCCCCCGACATGGTTGGGGTGCCCCTTATTTAATCATCCGACAAATTCAATCTTGTATCGTAGTGACCTTACTCACTATGGCTTAATCATAGCTCACGGCGCGGGGAATGTTGGCTCGTAGTCGTGCGGGACACTGCGTTTGGCGAGACGTTCCGCTCTGTCAGGCGGAACCTACTGGCACTGGCGTTCAAGGGGGTGTCGGCAAAAAGACCAGAGCCATGACGTCGCTCGATTCATCGCTTTTGCGACTTTCGGGTCACTTCCGTCGCGGCACGTGTCGCGCGAATCGCCTGACAGCGGAATTTCAGTCGTGTTTGCGCCAGGAGCGACGCTCGACACGGCGCACCTGTCCGAGACTGGACACAGCCTCTTCGCAGACATGGTCTGGCGACACGTGGGACCACTGCTCCGTGCGCGTTAGATTCGCATGCCGTAGTGCCGGCTCGTCGTCCCTCAGGCACCACCGACGGGTGCTCGTGCAAAAGCAAAGGGCCGGGACATTTGTCCCGGCCCTTCAGAAGTCGCAACGATCGAGTCTACCGCCGCCAGTGGCGGAAGCCGTAGCGATGCCCACCGTAGTAGACTCGCGTCGTGCATGTAGGAGCTATTGCTGTCACGACCGGGGTCGTCACGATGGGAGCCGTCACGACTTGAGGCACCGGGGGAGCGACCGGGACGACGGCGGCGTCCGCGACGCACGTGGTGACCGGAGCGTAAGAGTAAACCGGAGCGACCGAGCAAATCGGCCGGTGGCCCCAGTAAGCGTGATGCACGAACCGTCCGTGATACGGACCAGCCGAGGCGGTCTGGGTGTTTGCCGCGAACATCAAGGTCATTGTGAAAAAGCCGGCCACTGCCAATTTTGTTGCGTTCATGGCGGTCCTCATGATTTCGATTGGAGTTGGTTTCAAGCGGGATTCTTTCGCCGAACCAAGTTTCGTGTTCGGCGTCACAATACGGCATAAGGCGAATCGTGTGCCGAGATCGGAAACCGGCAAATAGTGCCGAACCGTAAAGCTTTTAAATTAAATGGGTTATGCCGATACTTTTGGCGCCGTTGTAATTCAATCCGACGGCGCAATTAGTGTCTCAAAGGCGCAATTGCGAATTCGAAGTGACGACAAACGTCGACGTTCGCGATGGCATTTTTCCTTTGCCATCGCGATCACATAGGGCAACGTCGCCTGCCGACCTTGTGGCCGCCGTGTTTACACGAAATTCAAAGGCCCTCGGCAATCCGGCGTGCACCGCGTTTCTCGGTCCTGTTTGAAGGCCGTTATGCCATTCCCCTTCGATCCTCTTCCCCTCTTCCCACGTCAACTCATCAAGCCGCCCGCATTTCCGGAAGCGTTTGCGCCGCTTAGCAGCGGCATGGGATCGGATGTCGCCGTGCCTCTCTGGATTTAAGCTGCTCTTAATGGAAGGTTCCGTCGTCTCCCTACAATTTTGCGAATCAAGAGATCGCCGCGAGAAGAGACGGGTCGACGTAGGACTTTCAGCTCCGGCGGTCGTTCGACTGATCCGCGGTGGCGGAGTCAGTTCAAGATAAACATTGAGGAGATTGTTGTGAGCGGAAGACTTGTCGTTCGTTGTGTTGCCGTCGCGGCGCTCGTCGTCGCAGCGATGAATGTCCCGTGTGCCCAGGCTCAGGAACACCATCATCGCGGAAGACAACTGGGAATGGCGCACGGTGTCGCCCCGTTGTTTGTTCTCGGGCACGAGGCCGTTCAGACGGAACTGGCTCTCAGATCGGAGCAGACCGGGAAGGTGAAGGAGCTGGTAGCCGAAGTGCACGCCGAATGGTCGCAGCAGATGCAGGCGGCAGGCGGAGGACATCGAGGAGAGCGGAATCCGTCTGGCGACGACCGCAACAAGCAGTTCAGCGAGATGCGGTCGAAACGGGCCGATATTGCGAAAAACGTGAACGAAAAGTTCCGCGCCAAGTTGGCCAAAATCCTTGACGCGCCTCAGCAAGTTCGGCTGCGCGAGATCGCCATTCAAGCGGCCGGCACGCACGCCTTTGAGGATGCCGCAGTCGCCGGCGAACTCGGTTTGACGAAGGCCCAGCAAGACCAGCTTGCGGCGGTGCACCATGAGTATGCCGAGAAATTCGCCGAAATGGGGACCAAAGGGAGCGGGGGCCGGCGAAACTCGGGCGAAGGCTTCAGCAAGATGCATGATCTTCGCCAGGAAGAGCTTGCCAAGTCGATTAGCGTTCTGAACCAGGCACAGCAGGAGAAGTTTGCCACGATGAAAGGCAAGCCGTTCGACCTGGCACAACTGCATCAGGCTCGCAGTCGACACCACGCTCGCACCAATGGCGACAAGTCGGCCTGAACCATCGATCGAGGCGACG
>CAYWOV010000276.1:3893-5300 GCA_964459965.1 uncultured Planctomycetaceae bacterium
CACCACGCTCGCACCAATGGCGACAAGTCGGCCTGAACCATCGATCGAGGCGACGGCTCTCTAAATCGCACGAACACGGCGCGTGGATTCGCAGGCCCGAGGGCCGTGCCGGATTCACGCGCCGGCTTGCGTTGATGACTTCTGGCCTGTGGACCAGGCGATGGCCGGTCAGCATTGGTGCTGTCCGGCGTGTGTCGATCCGCCGAGAAGCCATCGCGCGTCCTATTGATGGAACAGCGGGCTCTTTAACGCCGTCCGCGGGTCCAATAATAACCGCCACCGCCTCCGAACAGCAGGACCAACACGACGATCAAAATGAGAGTGTTCACGATCTTTTCCTTTTTTGTTTGAAACAAATCCGGCTTCGGCCGCTCCGCACCGGCTAATGCGATGAGCACTTCGATGTCGCGATGAAAGCCGCAAATTCCGGACGGTTTCTGCCACGGCACCGCGACACCCGGATGAGAATCGCTCGAATCAGCTCCGTTCGCACTCTGCGATGAGCTTCAGCGTTGCAGCTTTTTCACGGTTTCTTTGACCGAGTCGATGGACTTCTCGGCGACTTGCTTGACCTCGCCGACCGCCTGATCGGCCTGTCCCTTGGCGCGAAGCTTGTCGTCGCCGGTCAATACGCCAGCGGCTTCTTTGATTCGGCCTTTCATCACGTCTGTTTTGCCATTCATGATTGCGACTCCTGTTGCTTGAGGTTGTTGAGGGGGCTGAGCGCAAAAAAAACCGACGTGTTCGACAGCCTGAGGCGTTCGAACACGTCGGTTTATTCGTTAATTGGCCCCCCGACACGGTCGGGGTGCCCTTTATCTAATCATCCGACGACTGCAATCTGATCTCGAAGCGACGACACTCGCTATGGCCTAATTATACGCCGCGTTCTGGGGAATGTCGGACAATTTCCGGTTTTCGTCCGCTGTTTTATGTCTCATCGCGCGGGGAACTTCGCATATTTGATGACGGACGAGGGGAGAGGGACGAGGTTCGGAGGAGGCGTTCGTTTTCGGCGGCTTTTCTCCGTTCCACTCTCTCCTTTCAACTCCCCTCGTCAGGGACGGGGGAAGTGGGCAGAGGTAGAATGGAAGGAACCGAGTATCCGCGGTTGACAGGTTTCGAGAAGGCAGTTCCCGAGGACGCCGATGATCCGCTGCACTTTCTGTAATTACAACAATCCCGCCGATACCACACGTTGCACGAATTGCGGCGCAGAACTCGCGGGCACGCTGGAGGCCGGACACAAATCGCTCGCCGACACGTTGAGGGCGTTGATTCAAAGGGGCCAGAAGATCGAGGCCATCAAACAGTACCGAGAACGCACTCGGTCTGGACTCAAAGAGGCTAAAGATGCCGTCGAGGCCCTTGAACGTGGTGAGTCGTTGCCCATACCGGACACCATTT
>CAYWOV010000277.1:0-5294 GCA_964459965.1 uncultured Planctomycetaceae bacterium
CCGGGGTCTGACACTGTGGACAATAAACCAACTGAATCGGCTTGACCGCGTTGTGACTGCGTCGCTTACGAGAGCGGGAGTGCGAATGTCGCCTCTTGGGAAGGGCCATTTGACCAACAGTTCCTAAATTTAATCCCAGAAAAGCATTAAGTAACGCACTACGCCCGCGGGTCGCAAACCGACACAGTACCCAGCCTGCGCGGACGGCACCCGTTGGTGCCATTGCATCAACATCCTATGTGAGCTGTTTCTGACTGTCAAGGACGTGATTCGAGCCGACTGATTCGACCGCACGACGGCCGTCTCCATAATGTCAGTCGCGTTTCGGCGGCGAATATCACGGAGAATCCGGCTGGCTTTTCCCCGGACCGCGAAGATTCGACCTGCTTACGAGTGGCCACGAAGCGGGCTATAATCCGCGACTGTCGGCCGCATCTCTTCCAGAGCGCAGTGGACGATGTCTCTCTTGTCGCCACAACCTGTCGCCGGGGCGCGAACCGATCGTCGGCGATTCTTGATGTGTGGAACATCCGGGCTGCTTTCCAGTCTTGCACTTTTGCGTAGCGGAAGGGCCTTTGGCCGCGAGACCGCTGAAAAAGTGCCGCATAAAACGGCCCGGCACTGCATTCTTGTCTATCTACTCGGTGGGCCGTCGCATCTGGACATGTGGGATCCCAAGCCGAGCGCTCCGGCCGAGATCCGCGGACCGTTTGAGACAATCTCAACCGCGGTCCCTGGATTGCGCTTCACCGAGCATCTGCCGCTGCTTGCTCAACGTGCCGATCGGTTGGCGATCGTTCGCTCGGTGACTCACGAGAACAACGATCATCCTTACATGGCCTATTACACGCTGACGGGACGTGTTTCTCCTGTCAGTTTGGGAGCAAACACCGTGTTGCCGCCGTCGCGCAGCGACGATCCACACATGGGGGCAATCGTTTCAAAATTCAAGCATGCAGACACCAATGTTCCGGGATATGTGGCCATTCCCGAGTTGACCGTGCGAATGTCCCCGGTACCAGTGGCGGGCGGCGGCAGGGCCGGTTATTTGGGTCCGCGCTTTGATCCGCTTCCGCTCAACGACGATCCATCCCGGCCGATCGCGTCATTGGCACTTCCGACGGGAGTGACCGCCGCCCGGATGAACGGACGCGAAGAACTCTTGGCCCTCCTTGATGGTCGATCGCTCAAAGCGGCGCGCGCCGCCGACTATGCGGCGACGCGGCGCACGGCGATGCGTCTGACGCGCTCGATCGGGGGAGGGGGGATGTTCGATTTATCAGCGGAGTCTGCGGCACTGCGCGACTCGTACGGCCGCAACCGCTTCGGCCAAAGCCTGCTTCTATCCCGCCGACTCGTGGAGCGCGGCGTGTCGTTCGTCGGCGTGCACTTCAATTACATGTCGAAATGCGATGGGTGGGACACCCACAAGAACAATTTCGCATGTCTCAAGAGTGAACTACTACCCCTCTTCGACCGCGGCCTCACCGCACTCTTGGACGACCTCGCAATTCGGGGGCTGTTGGACGACACGCTCGTGGTGGTCATGGGAGAATTTGGCCGCACGCCGAAGATCAATGCCGATGCTGGCCGCGATCATTGGGGTCCGTGTGGTTCAGTTGTGTTGGCCGGCGGCGGACTCAACTTGGGGATCAGTGTCGGCGCATCGGACAAGTTCGGCGCCTATCCAACGTTGCAACCCGTCAGCCCACCCGACATCACGGCGACGATTTTTCACGCGCTAGGCCTCGATCCCAAACAACTGATGTCGGACGCCCAGGGCCGGCCGCTCCCGATTAGCACCGGAACGCCGGTCGCGCAGTTGATTGGGTAATCGAGTAGTCGGTCGCTCTCATCATCCGTGTTCGGCGCTCGCCGCATCAAGTGCCGGCGTATTGGACCGGCTTGGCCGCGACGGCGCTTTGAATTGCGGTTCGCGATCCCGTTCGTTCCCGCACAATCATCTTGATTCCGTCGCGCGGGCGCATGGTGACGGAAGGGACCAGTCGCAGCTTTTGTCCAGGAACGAGGTCCAGTTTGTTGCGCTGGGCTATCGTCGCCAGGATCAGGATCGCCTCCATCATGGCAAAACTGTTGCCGACGCAGATCCTTGGTCCGTCGCCGAAAGGAAAATAGGCACAGCGTGGCAGGTTCTTCGTTTTTTCCTCGCCCCAACGCTCGGGATGGAAGCGATCCGGCTCGCTCCAGAAACGCGGGTCGCGGTGGACGACCCATTGAGACATCAAGACTTGGGTCCCTTTCTTGATTGGATAATCGCCGATCTGGCAGTCCTCGAGCGCCTCGCGGCCGATCGTCCACGCCGGCGGATAAAGCCGCATCGATTCCTTGATGACCCATTCCGCAAACGTCAACTCGGGCACGTCATCCACCGTGGGCATCCGGCCGCCCAAAACACGGTCGACCTCGGCGTGCAACGTCGCTTCGACCTCTGGACTTTGGGCAAGCAGGAAAAATGTATACGACAGAGTGAGAGCTGTCGTCTCGTGCCCAGCCAAAAACAGCGTCATTAGCTGGTCGCGAAGCTCGGTATCGGACATTTTTTGGCCCGCTTCATCTTGGGCCTCGAGCAGTCGCGATAAGAGATCGCCGCGTCCTTGTGTACCGGTCGAGCGCCGTTCCTGGATCAGTCGGTAAATGACGGCGTTTAGTCTGCGAAGAGTGCTTCGGAAACGCAGATTGGTCGGCGTTGGGACGTGCCGCCACGCCGGCCACATCGAGAGCGGATTGGCGTAAAACGTCATCGCCGCCTCGAGATCATGGCCGATGTCGCCTTCCGCGTCGGTCATTTCCGCGTCAAACAGGGTTTTGGTGACGATTTGCGCGGTGAGCCGCATCATCTCTACGTGAACGTCCCGCGTCTCATCCGGATTCCAGCTCGCGGTCAAACGTCGGGTGTATTCGACCATCGTGGAGGCGTATTGACGGATCTGCTTGGCCTGAAATGCCGGCTGCGCCATCGCGCGTTGTCGACGCCACTCTTCGCCGTCACTGCTCAACAGGCCGTTTCCCAACAGGGGACGCAGCGAAATGATGTAAAAATCCTTCTTGAACGAGCGATGCTTGTGCCGCAGAACTTCCTCGATCTGATCGGGGTGGTTTAACATGTAGAACGGCATGCCGAAGCTCTGCAACAGCACGACGTCTCCATACTGCCGGGCAATACGAGTCAGATACGCGAGCGGATCGCGGCAATAGTCGAGAAATCGCTTCGGATATGTCAGCAGTCCGGACGGACCGTTGGGCACTTTTGTCGGCGCTGCCTGCACAGACCGGCTCCTTTCTCAGATTGCCGCAAAGCGGCTCATTGTGGCTTCACTGTAACGATTTTAAGAGTCTGTCGATCTCATCGTCGGTCGATGAATGGAGCGACGACTGATAATAAAGCGAAATCGATCCGTTCTCGCTTTGCAGACCGTCGAGGCTCACAATCCGCAACTCTTTGTGATCGTCCGTACGGAACGATGACGCGATTTTCACGCGTTGCGGCACGCCGCCGATGGTAATGTCCCGTTCTTCAGTGCCGGTCCAACGTTCACTATCGAACTGGGGAGCGTATTGCTCGAGGACGGACTGCAACAGACGGTCCGGCCGATTACCCCGCTCCCGAGTCCAGCCGGGTAGACAGGAGATGATCGCCAGGCAACTGTCGTCGCTCTTGGAGGCATAGACGACCATCGTCATCACGTCCGGCCTTGTGATCATCAGGCGTGGCCATAACCGATCGGGAACTTCGATCTTGAGCAGCTCCTTCGTCGCCGCCTGGATGGCGCTGTAGTTGGAGCTGGTTTGGTCTCCGTACCGGAAGTGGTAGGCGGCGCCGCCGGCACCGCAAGCTACGACGAGCGCGACAATCACGACGACCTGGATCGCCTTCTTGCGGCCTTTCGACCACCCGGATCGCTGCGTATCTTCTTGGGACATGGAAACGGCCATTTCGCTTCGCAGCCCGGCACGACGGACCAAAGAACCGCGAGTCTACAATGACGCCCTCATTCCGAACAATCGCTGGGCTCCCGGGTCTCGACGGCCGGCCTTTGCCGATCGACGCGGAAGCCGCGTCTTCTTCCTTCCACCCCCGCGAGCCTGTCGCTATAATCCTCGGTTTCCCACGGTACAGGACGCAGTATGCCCAAGCAAAAGACTCACAAAGGAATTCGTAAGCGGTTCAAGGTGACGGCCACCGGAAAGGTCAAACACAAAAAGGCATTTCGTGGCCATAAGCTTGGGAAAAAAGGGGGCAAGCGCAACCGCCAGGCACGGGCCGACCGGATGCTCGAAGGCAAGCAGGTTGCGATGATCTTGCACGGGCTGAATCCGGTTCTTTGACACGAGAAGAAGAGTCCGTTGGCGGGTCGTAACGATCCACTTCGGCCACGAAAAATAATCCCTCGGATCGACTGAAGAATCCCATGAGAGTTAAAGCCGGAAAAGCGCGGCACCGCTCAAAGAAGCGTCTCTTCAAAGAAGCCCGCGGAAATTTCCTCGGACGGCGCAAGCTGCTACGGAGCATGAAGGAAACTGTCCTTCGAGCCCGAGCGTTCGCTTTCGTCCACCGCAAGCTGAAGAAGCGCGAATATCGCGCCCTGTGGATTACGCGGTTGTCGGCCGCCTGCCGCGCCCGCGGTCTGTCGTACTCGAATTTTATACGCGGGCTAACAATTGCGAAGGTCGAGCTGAATCGCAAGACTTTGAGCGAACTCGCGATCCACGAACCGGCCATCTTTGACGAGATTGTCGAGGTCGCGAAGAAGTCGATCCCCAAAACGCCCGCACCGGCGACGCCCGCCCCCAAAAAGAAGCCAGCTCCACAGACATCGCCCGCGTGACGGGCCGGCCAGACGGCGAGTTTCCTTGAGCTCGACCCCCGTGGACCCAATCGGCGAATTGCTGGCGTACGAAAAGGCGGCACTGGTGGCGATCGCCGCGGCCGGCGACGCGACTGCTCTCGAAACGGTCCGCATCGAGTTTCTCGGCCGAAAGCACGGTCGTCTGCGTGATCTGCAGGCACTCTTGGGTCAGGTCGAACCGGCGCAACGGCCCGTGGTCGGCAAACAGTTCAACGACGCCAAGTCGAAAGTTGAAGGTGCCTTCGAGTCCCGCAAACAAGAACTGGCCCGCCCCAAATCGGTCGCAAGCGGCATCGACACGACTCTTCCCGGAACTCCCGTCACGCTGGGGCGCAAGCACCCCCTCACACAGACCATCGACGATCTCAAGGAGATCATGGGACGGTTTGGCTTCTCGGTGGCGGTCGGTCCGGAACTCGAAGACGA
>CAYWOV010000278.1:0-5287 GCA_964459965.1 uncultured Planctomycetaceae bacterium
CACGTCCGTCTACACGGCACAGTTGCGGAAACTCGAATTGTTCGTCCGCAACCAACCGAAGAACGGCGCGGCCCGGTTCCTCTTGGCCTATCACTACTTGTCGTCCGGAAACGTCGACGCGGCCGAAAACCAGTTGGCACAAGTCGTGAAACTCGTGCCGAATGACCGTGTCGCCGCCGACTTGTTGAAGATGGCGTCGGCGTCGCAGGACGGCCAACCAGCCGAAACGGTTGTTGCCGCAAAGCCGTTGTCACCGGCATCCGGCGCATCGAAGGCGGCGGTCCTGCCGATGGATCCGGCGACGCTGGTCGGAACATGGAAGGCGTCTCGCGACGACGGTTCGACGTTCGAGTTAACGCTCGGGCTGAATTCGACCTTCGACTGGAAGTTCACTCAGAGGCCACCGCAGACTCCGGCGGACGCAGTGACGGCACAGCGAGCCAGCGACCAGGACTTTCGAAACCCCGATCTCAAGCGGTTTGTCGCAAACCGCAACCCGCAGGAGTTTGCGGGCACGTACACGGTCGAAAACAACGTGTTGGCCCTGCAGCGCAAGAACGGCGGCTCGCTGATTGCGGAAGTGACTCCCGGCGGCGGCGGAAATTTCAACTTCAAATTGCTCGGCGGCCCCGCGGATGACCCGGGCCTTGCCTTCAGCCGGTGAACGGCTTGCATGGACGGAACGAACCTTACCCGATTGGCTTGGTTGCTTATTGGAACGCTTTAACTCTTCTTCAACTCTAGAGGTGATTTATGTTGTGGACTCTCCTACTTGTTCTACTGATTATGTGGGCATTGGGACTCGGATTCGGTGTCGCGGGTAATTTAATACACATTCTCTTGGTCGTTGCACTTGTGGTATTGATCCTCGGCATCGTTCAAGGACGCAGAGTCGTCTGACCGATTGTGAAGGATTTTGAGATGAGACGATTCATGGTCTTTCTGGTAGTCGTCGTGGCCTGCATTGCAGGCCTCGGCTTCTACCGCGGATGGTTTCAAGTGGGCTCGGAGACCAATGACGACAAACGCAACGTGACATTCACGGCGGACCCGAACAAGATCAAAGACGACGAAAAAAAGGTTGTCGAGAAAGTGAAGGACTTGGGACACGAGGCGAAGGGTAAAGCCGCCGCGGCGACCGGGAAGACTAAAGACGAGACCGCCGGGGCCGCGCAACCGTCCGAGTCTAAAGAGTGAGAGACTGTGATCGACAGCTCTCGCCGGACCTCGGTGCGTGGCCGTAATCAAGGATAGCGAAATTCAAGGACAGCAGCTGCGTGGCCAAGAATTCGAGATGCTGTTGAATATTTTTTCACAGGTGCGGCGAAGTGCCCAAGGCCGTGCGCACCTTAGAAACTTTCATCAAGGATCCGCCGTTCAAGTCGATATGAGTCGCAGGCGGCGTCGGTTGGTTTCTCTGTCGCTTTTGGCAACTCTGGTGATCGTTCTTGCACCTGGCGAGGGTGCGAGAATCGTAGAAGATTGATCGTATGGCTTCCTCTGAGCCCTTCGCCAAGTTGTCGTGGATGTTGACGCTGGCATCAATCGCCGTCGTCACGGGCGCACTTTACCTGGCCAAGGGAATCCTGGTTCCTTTGACGCTCTCCGTGCTGCTGAGCTTCCTGCTGAGTCCTGTTTGCGATCGACTCGAGCGTTGGAGATTCGGCCGTATTCCAGCGGTCGTGGTTACGGCGCTGCTGGCTTTCACGATGCTGGGCGTCGTGGCCTGGATGGCCGTCGTGCAAATGACCAACCTCGCGCCAAAATTGCCTGAGTACCAGAACAATATCCAAGCGAAGCTCCATTCGACGAATGACTATGTCGGCGATCTTCTGAGCAAGCTCACGAGAGCAGCCGAGAACAAGGGCCAGAGTCTCGCACCAACAAAACAGGTCGAGGAAACGCTGGGGCAAGCCGACCGACCTTACTCGGTTCGCGTGATTACAACGCCGCCCAGCCCCTTGCAGGTGATTACGGGAATGTTCGGCACACTGCTCGAGGTAGTGGGCTCGACCGGCATCGTGATTGTGCTCGTGGTGTTCTTTCTGGTGCGACGCGAGGACTTGCGCGATCGATTCATCCGCCTGGTCGGAAAGGGTGACGTGACGGTCACCACTCAAGCGATCGAAGATGCCGCCACCCGCGTTAGCCGCTATCTGTTGATGCAGCTTCTCCTCAACATCACCTTTGGCGTTGCGGTGGCCATCGGGCTTTATCTGATCGGCGTGCCCAGCGCCATCCTGTGGGGAATCCTGGGAACGACCCTGAGGTTTATTCCTTACATCGGCGCGTGGATTGCCGCCGCAACACCGATCGTTCTGTCGATGGCCATCTCGACGGGGTGGGTCGCACCCATCCTAACCGTGGCGTTATTTGCAGCTCTGGACCTCTTCATCGGTAACGTCATGGAACCATGGCTCTACGGCAAGAACACGGGCATTTCTCCGGTGGCCGTCTTGGTGGCGGCCGTTTTCTGGACCTGGTTATGGGGAGCAGTTGGACTACTTCTCGCGACACCGTTGACCGTGTGCCTGATGGTGCTCGGAAAATATGTGCCCCAACTCTCATTTTTGGACATTCTGCTGGGTAATGAGGAGGTATTCGAGCCCCCGAAGCGTGTCTATCAACGGCTTTTGGCCGGCGATCTAGAAGAGTCGGCCGCCTTAATCGACGGCTATCTCGAGCAGATGCCGCTGATTGAAGTCTACGATGCGGTGCTCATCCCGGCACTCGCGATGACGGAGACTCATTGGCAACGCGGCGAGATCAACGACGACAGACACAAACTCATCTTCGAGAACCTTAAGGAAACAGTTGGGGAGCTGGGTGAGCGCGAGGCGGAAGCTCACCTGAAAGAGGCCGCCACAGAGACGAAAAAGTCGGAGGGCGCTTCCGGTTCTCTTGTTTCGACCGATGCGTCAAGCTTTTGCATTCTCTGTCTGCCCGCGCGCGACGAGGCGGATGAAATTGCCGGGATGATGCTCGCGCAGTTATCGGCGTTGAGAGGCTGCACCGTGGAAGCCGTTTCGGTTACGTCCCTGGCCAGCGAAATGGTGGATCTTGTCGAGAAGCGCAAGGCCGATGTGGTTTGTATTTCTGCCATGCCCCCCGCCGCCGCGATGCATGCGCGTTACCTTTGCAAACGTCTGCAGGGCCGATTCCCTGAAGCACAGCTGATTGTGGGATTGTGGAACGCCAAAGGTGACATGACGAAAATGAGAGAGCGCATCGGTTGCGGTGCAACAACTCACGTTGTGGGGACGTTGGCAGCCGCCCAAGAAAAAATTCATGGCCTCCTGCAGCCGCTCTTGCATCGAACCGAGGCGCCCGTGCGAGAGGCTGTCGGTCAACTCGTGAAACAAGGGTCCCCTTCGTGATATGCAGGCCGCCATCCTATTGTTGCCTTTATGCAACACGTTCGGCGACAATATGAAATCGAGGATGCAATGACTGGGCAAACGGCCATTTTCGTGCCGGGGCACGGTGCTCCAGAGACAATCCGGTCGATCCGATTCACTCCCAAGCTCGAGCCGATTGGGCAACTCGATCCGACTCGCACGTCGACACCACACACCCCTGCAAATTTAGAGGTGTGGCAGGGCGATTTTTATGGAGAGCCCACGAAGGAGCGGCTGATGGCATCTTCGACGTTCGATCGGACCGAGACTGTCTTCGCGAACGGAGAAATGCCCGTTGTCTCGGCGGGCACGTCAGCCGTCGTCGTCGTTCATAACGCTCCGAGTGGCTTCGTGGTTGAATTCCAGAGCGAGTTTACCGATGAGCAGGGGAACATCGTGCGACGGACGCTCACTTTGGACAACTTCGGAACGGCTCACGAGACGAGTTGCGAGCCGAAATCGTTCGCACGTCGCAGCTCAGTCGCGTTGCATCAGACCGGCGATGTTCACCGAACAGGGCACCTGGCGCGGACACTGAGAAGTCTCGTCGATCGTCTCGCGACCTCGATATCCGGCGTCTTCAGACCGGCGCCGAACACGATGCAATTTGGGAAACGAGACACGGTGCCAGGTGCTGACCTGGGATTGAGTCGACCCGCTGCAGGAGCAAAGGGCTTCACCCTCAAGCCGTCGGACGACTCGAGAGCATAAAGAATGTCGACAGCTCAAGAAACTGAGCCGCGACGAAATCAACGAGGGTTGTTTCTTCACTCGAACCATCAGGAGTCCATCGCAATGGCCCTACAAATTCAGAAAGACAGCCACCCAACAATCAACGAAGGCAACAATGCCAAGGATCCGCCGAATGCCGGCGCTCGGCAGGCGCTCATTGACGGCCTCAATCACGATCTGGCCGGTGAATATCAGGCCATCATGATGTATACGCACTACTCGGCGAAGTTGACGGGGCCGTTTCGCCGGGAGTTGCGTGCCCTTTTCCAAACGGAGATTCCAGACGAACAGGGCCACGCCCAGTTTCTTGCCGACAAAATCGCCTCCTTGGGAGGCCAGCCGACCACCAAGCCGCGCCCAGTTCCTCAAGCCGAGGAGGCGCAGGAAATGCTCAAGAACGCACTGGCTGCGGAAAAACAGGCGATCTCAGACTACGAGGAGCGGATCTGCCAGGCCGAAGACCTGGGGGAAATTGGTCTCAAGGTGAATCTCGAGAGCCAGGTCTCAGACGAGACACGGCACAAAGAAGAGATCGAGCGCATCCTCGTCGGGTGGCGCTAATCGGTCAGTCGACCAAACGAGGTGAGTCGAGTGATGAGTGCAAACAAGGACGAGCAAGCCGACCACGAGTTGCCGCGGCGCGAAGGTCGCGCAGAGCCGGAGAACGGATCGCGGACACAGACGCTCCCTGCGTGCGACGAGCACGACGCGGTCTGGGACACGGTTGACGAAGCGTCGGCAGAGTCGTTTCCGTGCAGCGACGCGCCGGCCTGGACTCGACCACCGACCGCTCCGGGTCTTGTACCCCCTGATTAATGGAAGATCCCCGCGCGGGCGGGACTGCTTCGTCCGCGCGCAAAAAACCCGGGGCTGCTGAGGGCTTTACCACGGATGTTGGGATCAGGCTTCGAAGAGCAAAAACGTCGCCGTCAGTCGTCCAGACGGGCGACCGCCTGCTCGAAGCGGTCGAGCACGGTCGCGATGTCTTCGTTGCTGTGAGCCGCCGACAGGAACAGAGGCTCGAACTGATTGGGGTGATAGTACACGCCTGAGCGTTGCATCATGTGCTGGAGGCGGATGTACTTCGCGAAGTCGCAATGGCGGCGGACGTCGCGATATTCGTAAATGCCGTCGATAGGGCCGTTGGTCAGGTAGAT
>CAYWOV010000279.1:0-5285 GCA_964459965.1 uncultured Planctomycetaceae bacterium
CCTGGGGCGGCGAGATTTGGCTCAGCGCAGGAAACAGGCTGTCCGACGGCGGCGTTGCAACCGCCGCCGAAGAGGGCGTCTACGGTCCGGAACGAAAGTGGCTGATCGAAGGACACGGCGTCGACCCCGACGTCGTCGTCGACAACCTGCCTCACGCGACATTCAACGGCGCCGACGCGCAGCTCGATGCGGCCGTCAAGCACCTTCAAGAATTGATCGCCAAGGACCCGCGGCTAGTTCCGCCCCATCCGGATTACCCGGATAAGTCGTTTCGGTATCCGTGAGTCCACAGCCGTCGACTCCCGGTCGTCGATCGGGAGCCGTTGTCGCGGAGTAAACGTGGAATCCGACGCCGCCAATCGCGATCTGATCGAACGGGCGCGGGTCGGCGACCAGGCCGCTCTGGGCGAACTTCTGGAGAAGTACCGCGGCTTTTTATGGAACCTCGCGGACAAGCTGCTCGACGATCGGGCCGCGGGCCGAATCGATGCGTCGGATCTTGTGCAGCAGACGTGCCTGTCGGTCCACCGGCAGATTGGCGGATTCCAGGGAGACGACCCGGCTCAATTTGCCGCGTGGCTGCGGCAAATTCACGAGAACAACATTCGCAATGCCGCGCGGAATCAACTGCACGCAGGCAAGCGGGCGATCGATCGCGAGAAGCGAGTCAACGACGCCGAGGTCTACATCGCTCGCCAAATTTCTCCCAGCCAACAAGTCGTGCAGAGCGAGGAATCGGCCCGACTGGCCCGCGCGATCGCACAACTTCCCACAGACGAACGAGAGGCCTTGCAGCGTCGCTATCTCGACAACCAATCGATGGCCGAAATCGCGACGGCAATGGGGCTCACACGAAGTGCTCTCGTCTGGCTGATGAACCGCGCCATGACGAATCTGCGGCAAAAACTCGCTGAGCCGGCCTAACGGCTCGCGAGGCGATGGACGCAGGGCATGCCGTGGTGATCGCCGGAGGTGGCGACGGATTGTCATGCAACATCTGTGTCGGCTGCCTTGACGTCCTTCAAATAGAAGATCCCGCCGGCGATCGCGAGGAGCGACATGGAGGCCAGCCAGGTCCAGTACGCCGAATGGGGCACATACTGTGGGTCACCGATGTTAGCCTTCAGGCAGGGCGGCAGAGCCAATAGGCCGAGCCCCGTGGCCACGACTCCGGCTGCCAGGGCTCGGCGGTTTCTGTCGTTCAACATGCTGTGAAGCCCATACCAAAGCAGCGGGTTCGCCAACCAGGCGGCAGAGATCATGTAGCCCCCCAGCAAGAACAGCATAAAGCCAGCCCAGCCGGGGGTGATATATGTGCCGGCCGGCTGAAAGACGAGGCCTTGGCGGCCGGGCGGAGGGACGTGATTGACGAACAAGGGAAGCCAGAAGGAGATCGCATAGACCAACAGGATGAGCACTGCGGCGGCCCTGAGCCGCGTCTGGTTCTTATCGTTGGGCATCCGAACGTCTCCCCAGCCGTGCTCTCAGGTTCAGAATGGTGCGCCATTTGTAGGGGCGTAGGCCACGCGGCAATATAACGACGAAATTTTCAGCCTCTCCGTTTCCCGTCCGGCTTGTCGGGTTCGTCGCTCATGCCGTCATTCTGGGGTGACGCGTCACGGCATCGCAGACCAACGTAGTGGGGTCGCATCCTGGACGCGAATACGCGGTTTAGCACCTGAATTTCGCGTTCATATTGCCGAGTCGCGATTCCCGTGTAGAATCTTGGGTAATGATGTCACGCTTCGCTAGGCTGCTCGCGACCGTCGCCACAATCGGTGTGGTGCTGCCGCCCGCGTGGTTCTGTCCGATGGCTGGCCAGCAAATGGCCTCGCGGAATGCGGGCAGCCCGAAAGCCCATTGTTGCAGGCATCATTCTGGCCAGCGTTCCTGTTGTCAGGAACAGCAGCGGAATCAACGCTCCGTGCCGAGCAGGATTCCAGCGTGTCCCGTCTGCCAGTTCTGCGCGGATCGCAGTTCATCGATCCCCTCAAAACGCATCCAGCAGCCGAGCGCGCCGGTCCTCGCCTCGCCGGCCATTCTGTGCGAGGCAGTGACGACCGTTTCTTTGATTGTTGACCGGACGCCGTTATCGCGATACCCCGATAGGCCGCCGACGCATCTTCTCCATTGCGTTTGGACCTGTTGATCCGCGCCGCGTCCTTCTTTGATTGGGCGCCTCTCTTTCCGCAATACGGTTAGCGGTCTGCGCGTCTCTGCGCAGTGCTCGCGGATTTTATGAACGACTTTTTCATTGGAGAAGATCCATGTTGATTAAACTCTTTGTCGCTTCAGTCTTCGGACTTGGGGCCCTGATACCGGCATTGGCGCTGCAACAGCCGGCAGCCTCGGTCAAGCCATCGACCACGGTGGCTTGCTGCGCTCATGCACAGAAATGCTGTGCCAGCGATGGTTGCTGCTGCGATACGTGCCCCATTTGCGGTGAAGGCTGGTGTGACCTGTGCCCCGAGTGTCCGGACGACGGCAGTTGCTGCCAATCCGGCCATTCGTGCAGTGCTGGTGCCGCGTGCTGTTCAATGGCGAAGAAATGACGCCTTGAACAAGCAGCACAAATGAACTGCGGAAAACCCCGGTTTAACAGACCGGGGTTTTCTTATTGCGATCGGGGATTTTTGTGCAGGCGGTCGAGTTATTGTGCAAAACGGAATGAATGTGCAAAGCCGAGCTGACTTTCAACGCGAGATGAAAGTGCGACCAGCACTCGCGATCCAACTCCTTGGCCGGCATGCGATGGCTGAAATCGCAACGGCAATGGGGCTCACACGAAGTGCTCTCGTCTGGCTGATGAACCGCGCCATGACAAGTCTGGGGAAAAACCTGGCTGAGCCGGAGTAGGTTGTGTCGTCACTTGAAATTTCTGAAACGCAGCCACTCATTGACGCCGAAGCTGTCGCTCGATCCAAATCCCAATCGCGAACAGAATCCAGATGCTTACGACCGTGAGAGCTGGACCGTAAAAGACCTCGGACCAGGAACCCGGCAGGTTAAAGGTTGCTTTGGCTATGGCGAAAACTGCCACAAATGCCGGATAACAGGCTGCGACGGCTATCGTGATCCGACGCAACAATGATGGCGATCCCAAGTGGAAAGGGCTGACAGGTTGCACCCATCGGCCTTTCATTCTAACAATTTTGTCGGTCAGCTCTAGCGATACAACTCCTTAGCCGGAAAGTGTTTCCAACCAATCTTTCGAATCCTAATTAATTTCTCAGAAAATCACGTTCATTTCCCCACAGACCGGGCTTTCTGGTCCGTTCGGCAAACAACCAAGACAAAAAACGGGGGATGGCCATGAAACTCACACATCTGTCCGGCTTCGCTGCGGTGATCGCATTGATGTTGATCTCGGGGACGCCGAGCTTCGCTCGGGGTGGCGGACATGGCGGCGGGCACGGGGGACATGGCGGTCACCGGGGACATGGCGGACACAGTGGACATGCCCACGCAGCCATGCATCGCGGCGGACACTCGCACCACTTCGCGAATCATGGACATGCCCACGGCGGGCATTTCGGTCGGAATCACGGCTACGCCCACAATCACGCGGGCTGGAACCACAACGGCTGGGGATATGGTCGGGGACGCGGCTGGGGGCGTGGCTGGGGATGGGGACACGCGGGCTGGTGGGGAGGGGGATATGGTCGTTGGGGTTCAGGCTCCTGGAGCGGCCCGGGGCTCGGCTACGCCGTTGCCGGCGCAATTGATCCCTCGTTCTATTATCAGTATTTCAACAACGTCTTGGGTTCCGCGATTCCGGTCACAGGTCAGACGGTGACACGAACCAACGCGATCGAGGTGATCCAACCGGTGAGTCCCGTGGTGTCGCCGACGGCGGCCATCGATCCTGGTCTGGTCGAGTCGACGACCGCCGCGCCGGTTGCGACGACTGACTCTTCCACCGGCAGATAACGCGCTGATAAATGTGCGGCAAGAACGCGGAAATCGACTTCCGCGTTCTTGTGTGAACATCGGAGAGCGATACCGCTGGAATTCGGCCGACTGATTCTCGATGATCAAAAGAGTTGTGACGCGCCGTTCGCGGGCTGACCAAAACCCGAACTGCGATCGTTGTGGTCATCCGGGTTGTGGTCATCCGGGGTGCTGAAGCGCGGAGACCGACCGATGAGCGAGCCTCCCCCCTCAAAACCACCAGCGAAGGCGAATGATCCGCGGCTCCAAGCGGCGTTGGAGGATTATTTCGACCGCGCCGATCGCAAGGAACCGCTCGACCGAGAGACGTTTATCGCAGAGCACGGGGAAATCGCGGACGAGCTGAGGCGATTCATCTCGACCGAAGACGAACTCCGCAGGTTTGCCTCCGAGTCTCAGCGCGACGCGTCACAAGTCTCGACCGGATCGTTCAGCCGGCAGGCCAATGAAACATTGGCGCCGCGCTCGGCGGGTGAAGCCCAGCCCGGTCGACTGTCCGGTCAACTGCCCCGTCCGCTCTCCGGACCATTCGGCCGCTATCGCATCCTTCGCGCGTTGGGACAGGGAGCCATGGGGTCGGTTTATCTCGCACTTGATACGCAGCTCGAGCGACAAGTCGCGCTCAAGACGCCGCAGTTTACCGACGACTCCGCACAAGAATTGTTGGAACGCTTTTATCGCGAGGCGCGGGCCGCGGCCACGTTGCGGCATCCGCGAATTTGCCCCGTGTACGACGTGGGCGACATCGACGGCACGCATTACATCACGATGGCCTATATCGAGGGGCGACCCCTCTCGGAATTCGTGAATCCCGCCGTGCCGCAGACCGAGCAGCAAATCCTGGTCGCCGTCGGCAAGATCGCACAGGCTCTGCAGGAAGCCCATCGGCACGGGATCGTGCACCGGGACCTCAAGCCGGCCAACATCATGGTCGACCGCCAAGGCGAGCCGGTCATTATGGATTTCGGATTGGCGCAGCGCGCTCGGTCAGCCGAAGAGGTGCGGCTGACGCAGACGGGCGTGATCCTGGGTTCGCCAGCCTATATGTCGCCCGAGCAAGTCGAGGGAGATCCGGAGAAAGTTGGTCCGTCGGCGGACCAATACGGCCTGGGAGTGATCCTCTACGAACTCTTGACGGGGCAGGTGCCGTTCACGGGGTCGTTGGCGTCCGTGTTGGGACAGATCACCACCAGAGTACCGACGCCTCCGAGCCGATTTCGCTCGGGGCTCGATCCGCGGATCGACGCCGTCTGTTTGAAGATGCTGGAAAAGAATCCGGCCGACCGTTTTCCTTCGCTCTCGGCGGTCGCTGAAGAGCTGGCGACAATTGTCCG
>CAYWOV010000280.1:0-5269 GCA_964459965.1 uncultured Planctomycetaceae bacterium
CCAGCAGGCGTCCGCCATCGGACTCAAACCATGATGTGCGGATTGTTCCACAACCGTAGAGTAGGACGAGCTCGGCTCAGCCTGTTGGCAGGCGGCTTCAATCGGTGGATACGTGGACTCGAAGCCGACCTCGTCCTGGCCCACGCGAAATGCGCGCCGCGCTCGTGCGGACTGACGAACATCCGACTCTCGATGGTTGTGCTTGTCATACTGTGCGGCACGTCCGTCGCTCGTGCGGCGGATGAGATGTCCATTGCTCAACTTGTCGCGCAGAGATCGAAATGGCCCGCTTTCGCGGCCAGCGGGCAGCCGATAAGGATTGATGGTCGGTACTCGATTTTCTCTTCCAAGCTCCTGCGATTCTTGAAGTGCGACGATCTCAATTTCGTCTGGCACGATGACGAACAGACCTTTCCCGTCGATCTCCCGACGCTGCATAGCCGGACAATCGAAGTTTATGGCCGGTTCGTTCTCCAGGCGGACAAGCCGCTGTTCCGTGTCGATCGCGTCCGTGAGCTTCCCACGGACGCGGAGACCCTCAGTCAGCGGAAGTCGGCCCTCACAGACGCTCCGGCCGACGCGTGGTACGCGCTTGGCGACTGGGCGCTGGCCCGCGGAAATTTCTACTCTGATCTCGAATTGGAGGCGGAGGCCCGGCGCCTATTCGCGGAAGGCGTCAAGCGCGAAGGATCGACCCTCTCCGATGAGGCGCTCGACGCAAAAATCGCCCTGTCGCAAAAATACGGAAAATACGAACTTGGCGACGCTGACCGTGTCGCATTTCTTCACGATGCCTTTTCCCGCCGCTGGCTTGGCATGAAGATGAATGTTGGCACCGGAGATCTGGAGCAACTGTCGGATCGCATGCGCGAGAATCTGCGCGGATGCCGGACGCCTCTCGATCCGCCGCAGCCGGCGCTGGCCGATCGCTACCGGCGCGATCCAAGCGTCGTCTACCGCGAATCGGGATCGGCAACCCGGCAGCGGCTCAATCGCATCCTCTACAGCGAGATCCGGTTTGCCTACGTGCAAGCACTGGGCCGGGAGAAGAATCTGGACGGGCTAATGCTGGCCGACGCGATCGATCGCGAGGTCCCCGAGTATCACGCAAACGCAGAAAAGCTGCGCGACCGATCGCTCGACGCGGGGCTCGCCGCCGCCGCCACACTCAGTCGTAGCGACGTTCTGAAACTGGCAGAACGCTTCACACAGCGGGAACAGCCGGAAAAGGCGGTGCAGGCCAAAAAGGCCTGGGTCTTGGCGGGAGACGAGCGACTGCGAAAAAAGGGACGGCCCGACGATCTGATTCAAGCGGCCCACGAACACCAATCGCTGCTGGACGACAACGAGGGGGCGGCCAAACTACTGATGGAGGCGTACGACTTTGCGCCAGAAATGAAAGAAATTACCGAGCAGCTCGATCGTCTGGGCTGGAAGCGAGCCGGCGGCAAATGGCTCACCCGGGCCGAAGCGGCCGCCCTTCCCCCCGACCCCGCCAAGCAAGCCGCCGAAGAAGGTCCTCGCGTGGGAATGACGCGAGAGCAGATCCTCAAGGTGCTCTCGAGCCGACCCGATTCGGTCACACGTGTGATTTCCGCGGGCCGGCTCAACGAGATCTGGATCTACAACGAAAACATCGGCCCGCGGCTCGCCATCCATTTTCTCGGCAGCGTCGACGGACACGACCTGAAGGTAGTCAAGTTGGTTCAGTAGCCTGCCCGCTCGTTTTACTATTCTCGATCTTGGCCCCACCTGGATAAATGCTCACACCCGGCGACCAGATTCGTTCGCTCGAGGTCGATGGCCGCTCGCGGACGTACCTGATACACGTACCGCGGAATTATGATCCGTCGCGGCCTTCCCCGGTCGTCTTGGCGTTCCATGGGGGGGGCACCAACGCGAAAACCATGGTGCGTTTCTCGGGCCTCAGCGAAACGGCGAATCGAGAGGGCTTTCTGGTCGCTTATCCCAACGGCAGCGGCCGCAATCCGAACTATCTCACTTGGAATGTCGGCAATTGCTGCGGCCACGCCATGCGGGAAAATGTCGACGACATCGGCTTCGTTCGTGCTCTTTTGGACGACCTTGGGCGAGCCGCCGACATCGATGCGGCGCGCGTGTTTGCCACGGGGGTCTCGAACGGCGGCATGATGGCGTATCGGTTGGCGTCAGAATTGTCCGACCGTATCGCCGCGATTGCATCGGTCGCGGGTCCGGTCGGGACCGACAAATGCTTCGCGACCCGCGCGGTTTCCATACTCCACTTTCACGGCACCAGCGATGAGTTTGTCCCCTTCAACGGAGGCCGTGGCCCAAAGAGCTTTTCACAAGCCGATTTTCGATCGGTGGAAGCATCGCTTCGCGTTTGGATCGCTGCGAACGGGTGCCCCCCGAGCCCCATTGAAACCCGCCCGCCGAACAGAAACCACGACGGCACGAGCGTCACCGAGACGACCTGGAGTCCCGGCAGGAATGCGAGCGAAGTGGTCCTATACACAATCCACGGCGGCGGCCATACCTGGCCCGGCCGAGTTCCGCCGATAAGTTACCTCGGCCTGTCCACGACCGAGCTTTGCGCCAACGATGTCATGTGGGCGTTCTTTTCAAAGCACCCGCTCGAGTCGTAATGTTTAGGCCGGTAACTCGGCAATTAATTGTTTGCCGATCCGGCAGCGGGCGTTCACCCAAGCCGGTTGCAAGGCTTTGGCGAAGTTGTTTGAATCACTGGTGCCGCATCTTCTTGCGGACGACAAGACATATGAGTGCGCGTTGCTGTGACAAGGGGACGTGATGGACGAGTCGGGCCAACTCCGTCCTTCCGTTGATCCGCGAGTTGAGAAGGTGCTGTCGGACTATTCCCGGCGCATTGCCGCCGGTGAGCCGATCAGCCCTTCCGACCTCATTTCACAAAATCCCGCGGTGGCCGATGCCCTGCGGTCGTACTTCGCGATTGTCGGCGGAGCGAAAGACGAAACGGCCCTCGACCACGTGGCTTCGGGGACGCACTACATTCGACTTCCAAGCCAGGCGACGATTCCGCCGCGGAAACCGGCGGCCGCCGCGCAACTCCCCGAGCGGTTCGGCCGTTATCGGATCGTGCGCAATCTGGGCAGCGGCGCGATGGGCGACGTTTATTTGGCCGACGATACCCAGCTCGACCGGCACGTGGCGCTAAAAATCCCCCGTTTCACGGATGATCGCGACGACGATCTGATCGAACGGTTCTATCGGGAGGCCCGCGCGGCCGCGACGGTTCGTCATCCAAATCTCTGTCCCGTTCACGATGCGGGCGAAATCGACGGCATCCATTACCTGTCGATGGCATTCATCGAAGGGCGGCCACTTTACGACGTACTGGCAGACAAGGGACGACCCTCGCAACGCGATGCGGCAACGCTCGCGCTCAAGCTTGCCAAGGCGCTCGACGCGGCTCACACGAGCGGCGTGATCCATCGGGACCTGAAGCCCGCCAATATCATGATCGACGCGCATCAAGAGCCCATCCTGATGGATTTCGGCCTGGCGCGACGCACCAACAAAGAGGATTGCAGGCTCACGCAAAGCGGCCTCGTTATGGGCAGCCCAGCCTACATGTCTCCCGAGCAGGTCGAAGGGGATAGTGAGAAAGTTGGCGCCGCTTCCGATATTTACAGCCTGGGGATCATCTTCTACGAGCTTCTGACTGGCGAAGTGCCGTTCCGCGGCTCAATCGCGTCGGTGCTGGGGCAGATCGTCACGGTCGCTCCCAAGCGGCCGTCGGTCATCGTGCGAAAGATCGATCCGGCGCTCGAAGCCATCTGCCTCAAGATGATCGCCAAGCGGCCGGAGGATCGCTTCGGCTCGATGCGAGAAGTCGCCGCCGCGCTCGAAGCGCACCTCGCCGGCCGGTCGACTGGGATTGTCGTTCCTGTTCACGCTGAGTCGGAGACACCGTCGGCACGATCCCATCGACACGGCGGGCACGGGATTGTGATCGCCCCTTGGATGTTATGGACCGCCTTGGGGATCGTCATTGCCGGCTTCGGGATCACGTGGCAACTCATCGCAATAATGATGAGGCAGCAGGCTTCGTCTGGCGAGATCGCGGTCACTCAACCATTTAAAGACGCGCTTGCCAGCGGCAAGGGACACGTCTTGGTCAACGACAAACAATTGAAAGCGGAGGATTTTCGAAAGCCAATCGAGCTTGAGGCCGGCAGCAACAAAGTTCAGATCACGAAAGAGGACGAGAGCACGCCGTCGAAGGTGATCTATAGCGAGAAGGATAATCCGACGTTTTTGGAACGAACGTCTGACGGCGACTTTCGTTACACGTCCCTCCGTCGGCGGGTGGCTGAATTGGTCCTCGCGCAGGGCGGCAAAGTTAAGCTGGTCGGCGCCGATACGCCGATCGCCCGTGCGGCTGATCTGCCCACGGAACACATTCGCATCGAGGAGATCGATCTGAACGGCGTGTCCTCGGTCGCTGCGATCGACTTCGATCTGATCAAGAGGTTGAAGGTCTCGCTGCAACGGCTCCTTCTTCCAAAGACGGGTCTTTCCAATCGGCAGATCGAGGAGCTAAAGGAAGCGCTGCCCAACTGCGACATTAAAGACCCATCGCAAACTCCTTGATGCGGCGCTCCTGCCCGACTATTCTGGCAGATTAGCGGCTTTTGCAACTCTCTTTCGGCCGCGTCAGCAAGATGAGGCGGGCATGGCGTTTCAACTCTGTTTCTGCGGCGGCTCTGAAAAGGGCCGAACGGTCGATCTGACGGCGGGACAAACTGTCGTTTTGGGCCGCGGCGAGGATTGCGACGTCCAATTGGCCGACCCGCGCTCGTCGCGCGTTCATTGCCGCCTTGAGGTCTCGGACGATGCAGTGGTCCTTGTCGATGCGGGGAGCACGTGGGGCACGAAACTCAACGGCAGCCCGGTCAAACAGCAACGCTTGAAGCCGGGCGACGTGTTCGAACTCGGTGAAACGCAAATTCGGCTCGTTTCGGGATCGGAAGCCAAACAGACGCTGCCGCCCGGCGCTGCGAAGGCTCCGAAGAGCGGTGGATCGAAAGCGACGGCGCTCGACAAACTCGTCGGCACAACCCTGGTTCGCTACACCGTCGGCTCGGTGATCGACAGCGGCCGATCGGGAGTCGTCTTCCGCGCCGTCGACACGAAAAACGATCGGCCCGTCGCCCTTAAAGTCCTCTGGCCAGAACTGACGCAGGACGAACGCGAAGTTGAGCGCTTCGTCCGGGCGATCAAGACGATGCTGCCGATCCAGCATGAG
>CAYWOV010000281.1:0-5264 GCA_964459965.1 uncultured Planctomycetaceae bacterium
GTTGCTTGAGACATCAGAATCGGCTCCCTTGCGCGTTGCTACAGCCGATAAATCGCTTCAAACTTTGTCTTCAGATGTGAGACGAGTGGACGGTGCGACAGCGGCTGACCGGTGATTCGCTCGACCAATTTGTTGGGCGGAAATTGTCGGCCGAAACGGTGGACATTGACGTTGAGCCACTCCCGCAACGGCGTAAACTCGCCCTTGGCGAAAAATGCATCGAGATCACCGAGCGATTTGCGGGCCGCCTCGAAGAGTTGGGCAGCGTACATATTCCCCAGCGCGTAGGTCGGAAAATAGCCGAGAAGCCCCGCGCTCCAGTGGACGTCTTGCAGACAGCCCTGTGCATCATCCGGCGGCGTGATGCCCAACGAGGCGGTGTACGCCGCATTCCAGGCGGCGGGAACTTCGGCCGGCTTCAAGTCGCCCGCGATCAGCCGTTGTTCCATTTCAAAACGGATCATGATGTGCAGATTGTACGTGACCTCATCCGCTTCCACACGGATGAAAGAGGGCCGCACGTCGTTGACGGCCGCGTAAAAATCGTCGGCTCCCACCCCATTCAACGCTTCCGGAAAAGTCGATTGAGCCTGCGGGTAAAATTGGGTCCAGAAGGCGCGGCTGCGGCCGACAAAGTTTTCCCACATTCGCGATTGAGACTCGTGCACTCCCAGCGACGCGGCGTCACCGATCGGAGTGCCGTAGGCAGATCGGTCGAGCCCCTGCTCGTAGATGCCGTGTCCCGCTTCATGCAGCACGCCGAAGAAAGCGCCGGGGAAGTGCCGCTCGTCGTAACGCGTCGTCAGCCGGCAATCGCCGGGGCCGATGCCCGAGCAAAATGGGTGGGCTGATTCGTCCAGTCGTCCCTCGTCGAAGCGAAAGCCAATCGCAGAGGCCGCGGCCCGCGCGAAGGCGCACTGGGCTTCCTTGGGATAGCGGCGGGTGAGAATTGAAGCGTTAGGCTTTGTCTTCGAGTTGTGGATCGCCTGGACCAGCGGAACCAGGTCTTTTCGCAAGCCGGCAAAGACGCTAGCGACGTCTGCCGTCTTGGCGCCCGGCTCGTAGTCGTCCAACAAGGCATCGTACGGGACGCCGCTTCCATTCCCCAGCGCCGCCGCCTCCTCGCGTTTCAGGCCGACTACCTTTTCGAGCCAGGGGCGAAATGTCTCAAAGCTCGATTTTTTTCGTGCCTCGACCCAATTGTGTTGGGCCAGCGACGTCACGCGAGACATCTCCTCGACGAGTTTTCTTGGCAGTTTGGTGGCTCGATCGTAGCGCCGCCGCGCCTCGCGCAGGTTCGCACGGTAAGGGCTGTCTGCTTCTCCTAAGTCGCCGTGCTGTTCCAACTCGCCGATCAATTCACCGATGTGGGGCGACGTAAATCGATCATGAACCATGCCGGCCAACAGGCTCAGCTGCTCGCTGCGATGGGAAACTCCACCCGGTGGCAGGTAAGTCTGCTCATCCCATGAAAGTTGGGAGGAACAAGAGGCTAAGAGTGTTGCTTTGCGCCATTCGCCCAGCAGTTCGTCATAACGCTCGTTGGTCGACGCCATCGTCCTCCCTCGTACTTTGGACACCGAAACGACACGACCGACACACAGCTCAAGCGGGCACGTCGTCTAGAGTTCGGCCTCGATCCGCTCCGGAGTGGTTTCGCCGGGGATCGCCGGCATGATTGCCTGTTTCGCACGCCGTCGTGCGGCCATCCATTCCAAGACCATCGGCATGACGGAGATCAAAATGATCGCCACCATAACGATATGGAAGTTCGTCTTGATCATGGGAATGTTGCCGAAGAAGTAGCCGCCGAGCAGGAAAATCGAAACCCACGCGGCACCGCCGACACAGTTGTACTGCCAGAACCGGACGTACCCCATTTTGCCAATGCCCGCCACAAACGGTGCGAACGTGCGCACGATTGGAACGAACCTCGCGAGCACGATCGTTTTGCCTCCGTGTCGTTCGTAAAACTCGTGAGTACGGAGCAGATATTTCCTGTTCAATAGCCGCGAGTTCTCGTAGTGGAACACCTTGGGACCCAAAAGCGCACCGATCGCGTAGTTGACCGCGTCGCCGGCAATCGCCGCGGCAATCAACAGGCCGACCGACAAGGCGAGGTTGATTCGCGACTCGTCGTGCGCGGCCACGGCGCCGAAGGCAAACAACAGCGAGTCGCCGGGTAAAAGCGGCGTGACGACGAGGCCCGTCTCGCAGAAAATCACGGCGAACATGATGACGTACAGCCAGGGGCCGAAACTATCCGCCAGCTTAGGCAACTCGGTATCGAGGTGCAGGCAGAATTCGATAAAGTGCCAGACGACGCTCATGTCAGATCGGAATTCCTGGGTTCGGCTCGGCCGCGGCTCAAACGGTTGGCGCCCTTGGTGGGTCGACCCGGCGTTCTTCACCGCCGACGAACCCCGACCAAATTCAATCGCGCTTTTGTCACACTGGCCGCGACGCTCTTAGTCGGTCGCGGCGCTGCCTATCTGGTAGAGCGGCAGGAACCGATAATACACTTCGAGGCACAGCGTGCTCAACGCGGTCGCATAGATTCGACCGCCGTACTTCGCCCAGGGGCTAATCGGTTCCCAGCTGCCGGCAAACTGTCCGGCCGTTTGCTGCTCGGAGACCAAAATATCCCGCACGGCTTCGTTCCACGACTGCCATCCCGCTCCGCCGAACTGGTACATGGCGACCGTGCCGTAGTACCAGTAGTACTCGTTGAACTGCGTCCGTTGAGGCAAACGCGAAAGAATGTACTCGGCGGCCTCTTGCGAGGCCGCATTATCCCGTCGCATGCCGAGCATCTGCTTGCAGAACAGCGCTTCGGCCGTCATTGAGGATGTCGGTGATTCGTCTTCGCGATAAGCGGCCAGTCCGCCGTGTTCGCCCAAGCTCCGTTGCCTGAGGAAGCCGACCATTTTCGATTTGGCCTCTCGAGGAATGGCGACGCCGGCAATTTCGGCACTCTTGAGCGCCATCAACTGCCAGCCGAACATGCTGATGTCGCTCTTTTGGCCCTTTATGTACCGCCAGCCGCCGTCCGGATTTTGATTTTCGAGAATGTAGCGCACCGCACGAAGCAGCGGATCGCGGAGCATCGTGTTCGACGTCGGATCGTTCTGCATTCCGTAAGCCTCGGCGATGGCGTAGGTCGCGATGCCGTGACAATACATCATGGCAAAGTGCCCGGCCCCGAATCCCAAGTTCCCGTCCTGCCGCTGCTGGGAAATCAGCCAGCGCAAGGCTCGGTCGACGTTGTCGGCGTACTGGCCTTCCTCATGTGTGTAGCCCGCCCCGAGAAATGCCAGGATCGAAAGCGCGGTGACACCGCTGTCGGCATCGCGGCCGGCGTAATCACGGTCGACGCCGTTTTCGTCGACCTTGACCTGCCCGGCACCGAAGGCCTGGGCGTTCCATGAACCATTTCGATTCTGGACGCTTGCCAGCCAACGCAGGCTCGCCTCAACGGCCCGCTCAGACTGTTCATTGCCGCCGAACTGCCGCGCGTTGGCCTTGCGGTTGGAAAGCTTTCGCAGCCGGTACGTGGGTGCGATACCAACGCTGCGCCGCACGAGAAGTGGCACAGCACCCGAATTTTGAATCTCCGGCGCAGGTGGCTGCGGATCGGCGGTTTGATCACTTCCCGCCGGCGGCGAACCCGGCTGTGCCGAGCCCGAGGTTCCCAACCCAAATTCGGGCGACTTCAGACGATCGACTGTCGCCAGCCAGCGTCCCTCTGAAAGGTGTGCACCGACGGGATCTCGAGTCGGCGCTGATGGACCGCCGTTCGAGCCTTTTGGCGATGGACTCGGCTCGGACGGGCCTGCGGTGGCAATTGGCGCGCGGCGGGCCTTGCCGACAATCGACTCATCTCCATCACGTGGACCAACCGTCGGTTGCGAGACTATTGGCTCTGGCGCCGATGGGAGTGAAGTGATGTCTTGCGCGGATCCGGCGTCTCTCGGGCGCAGGCCGTTTCCGGGCTCGAGGCCCTGCCGTTCGACATTGAGATCGGCCGTGGGAGTGGCGGCCACGTGGCGTTGAGGCAACGTCGGCAGCCGAGGTTCCGCGGGCGACGTTGGTTCGGATTTCGGTGTCTCGATCTCCGGCGTTTGGGCGGCATGTCGAATTCGGGCCGTATCCGCGTGGGCAAGAGTCGGCGGGTCCTGAACGTTTTCAGGCAGATTCGCCAGGTCGGGAGGTTTCGGATCCGCCGGCTTCTGGCGTTCCGCAAGACGTTCGACTTTCTCCGGCACCTTGGTCGCCGGCTCTTTCGGCTGAGGCCCCATCAGTTTCGCGAGCTGCGCGGGCGGCAGACGATCCCATACGGCGGCGGCGGAACCGTCCACTTTGCCGTCGTGTGCTTCACGTTCCATCTTGTCGGAAACGCTGTGAACGACGAGCCGATGCTCTGTTTCTCGGTTGGTCGCGTCGTCAGCACCGCCGCCGGGAATGCCGGGAGGCATCGGCACCGTGACCACGCCGATCAGCAAAGCGAAGTGCAGCATCAGCGAGAAAAGCAGCGCCTTTCCCGTCACGCGGCGATCGCCCCACCGCGTGACGAACATCGTCACCAGGTGAATGGAAGCGAAGAGAAACGCAAAGATCAAAAGCGCCCAAAGGATCTCGTCCGGCTCCAGACGGTTGCCTTGCAGGAATCGGTGCACAACGTCGACGGCGTGCGTCATCGGCGCGCCTCGGGCTTGAGTCGAACGGGGAGCGAGACCGAATTGATTTTCGCCCGGTCGCAAGCGGCCAACACGTCGACCACGTTCTGATACCGCCCGTCGGCCTCGCCGCGAATCAACACCGCCTGGTCGGCATAGTTCTTTTTGGCGGAAGCCAAATCGGTCTCAAGCTCGCCGATCTTGCGCGGCTTGCCGTTGAGAGTGATCTGCCCGTTGGCCGCGACATTCACCACAAGTTCATCGGGCAAAGCCGTCAGCGGTTTGGCGTTCGACGCCGTGGCGAGCTGGACGTCGAATTTCCGTTCGGCGTTATCATCGGCGGCAAACCGCGTCGCCAGCATCAGGAAGAGCAGCAAGTTGAAGACGACATCAACCAACGGCGTGAGGTTGATGTGGGGCTCCTCCATTGCCTCCGTTTTAAACGGCATCCCCGCACTCCCAAAATCCAAGGTCCGCTATCCGAACTATATCGAAAGACGGACGATTCGGTACATGGGGATTCGGGGGAGGAGGCAACAGGGGAGAGGCAGAGGAATGAGAGAAAGACGAGGCCATGCTTCGTTCACT